>JACZXM010000044.1 GCA_022571615.1 Acidobacteriota bacterium
CACCTGGTGGCCCCGCGCCCGCAGCACCCTCTCGAGCGTTGCCAGCGTGGCCAGCAGATCGAGCTCGTCGATGTATCCCAGGTGCCCGATGCGGAAGATATCAGGCTTCAGATCGCCCTGTCCGCCGGCGATCTGCACCCCGTGCTCATCGCGCAGCGCGGCCACGATCTCGGGCGCCGTGCCGGAGTCGGCAACCTTGATCGCGGTGACCGCCGGGCTCGGCGCCTGTGGCGCCAGCAGCTCCAGCCCCAGGGCTTCGGCTGCCGCCCGCGTTGCCGCTGCCAAACGCTGCGCGTTGTGCTCGAGGGCCTCGATGCCGCCGGCCGCTTCGATGGCCCCCAGCGCCGCCTGCAGCTCCAGCACCAGGCCGGTCGCGGGGGTGAACGGCGTCTGTCCGTCGGCAGCGCGCTGCTCGTACTTGCGCAGATCGAAGTAGTAGCGCGGCTTGCTGCGCTCCTCGTTGATGCGCTCCCAGCCCCGCGGGCAACAGGCCACGAAACCGAGCCCGGGCGGGATCATGAACGCCTTCTGCGAGCCACCGCAGACGGCATCCAGCTCCCAGGTGTCGGTGTGGATGGGCATCGCCCCGATGCCGGTGATCGCGTCGACGACGATGGCCACATCGGGCTCGACCCGCCGGGCCGCGGCGGCGATCGCCTCAACGTCAAAGGCGCTGCCGGTCGAGGTCTCGCTGGCGGTCAGCACCAGACCGGTGACGGACCGAGAGGCAGCGACGGCGTCGGCCGCATCGTCGGCATCGAAGGCAGCTCCCGCCGGGATGGTGATCTCCTTGACCCGCATGCCGAAGGCGTCGCAGACCTCGGCCCAGCGGTGCCCGAACTTGCCAGCAGCCAACACGACGATCCGATCGCCGGGCGCGAACAGGTTCACCAGCGCCGCTTCCATCGCCCCCGTGCCCGAGGAAGCGATCACCGCCACCGGGCCGGCGGTACGAAAAGCGGCCTGCAGCCCGCGTTGAACGGCGGCGAATCGAGGCTTGAACTCCGGCGCGCGGTGGTGCGGCAGGGGCTCGACCGCGGCGCGGGTCGCGGCGGGATGAACCGGTGCCGGGCCGGGGGTCATCAGACGTCTCTTGCGTATCATGGCGGCAGTGTATCGCAATCATGGCGCTGCGAATCGCCCCTCTGGGTGCCAGCTCGGAGACGTCGATCGCCCCCGCGTGCGATCCTTTCCGAGACCTCCTCTAGCAGCCCGACCGAGTGCAACGCCGTAGACGCGCCGCTTTCCGCACCCCCAGTAGCACCCCGTTGAGAAATGCGGGCTAAGCTGTGGGATCGACATGCCGAGTGCCACGATCGAGCTAGAAGCAGGCCGTGGTACGGGTGTGCTCGATAGCGAGGCGATCGTCGGCGTCCTGATGGCCGGGGGCGGAAGCCGCCGCATGGGGTCCGACAAGGCGGCTGTAGCGCTCGGCGGTCGCCCGCTGGCGCACTGGGCCGCCGCTACCGTCGCCGCAACCTCACCGCACCGGGTTCAGAGCGGTGGGCCACCGATCGGCGGCCTGGGATGGAAGATCCTGTCCGACCTGCGCCCAGGGGGTGGCCCCGCGGCCGGCATCGAGACGGCTCTGGCCTGTTTCCCTGGGGCGGCGATCGCTGTCTGTGCCGTCGATTCACCGTTCGTGCCCCCGGCTTTGCTCCGTGCTGCCCTGACGCTCTTGGGTCCCGGAGTCGAAGCGGCGGTTCCCTGGTTCGAGGGCCGTTGGCACCCGTTGATCGCGGCCTACTCCCCGGCCATCTTGCCGGCGCTCACCGAATGGCTCGACTCGGAACGCTATTCGCTCCGGAAGTTGCTGGACACCCGGCGGGTGGCGAAAATCGAACGCACGGAGATCGAACAACTCGGCGAGCCGGCCACCCTGCTCACCAATATCAACACCCCCGAGGATCTGACCCGAGCGGAGGCGTTCGTGTCAGGCGCCGAACTTCTTTAGCTTGCCGGCGTGCGCCAGTACCAGCGGCATGATGTCCATCGACAGGATGTGGCCGAGACTGCCCTGGACACAGGCGCTCTCGCCGAAGCGCCCGTCGCCGCCGTGCGGGCGACAGTGGCGTGATGCGATCAAGACCGGCACCGGGTGCCACGAGTGGCTGCGCATGCTCCAGGGGGTCGAGTGATCCCCGGTCACCATGACCACGTCGAACGCATCTCGCACCCGCGCCAGCAGCGAGTCGGCGGATTCGATCTCGGCCACCTTCGCATCGTAGTCGCCATCCTCCCCGCGACTATCGGTGCCCTTGTAGTGCAAGAAAACGAAGTCGTGCCGCGACGCCTCGCTCACCCGCGCGGCCAGCGCGTCGGGCTCGTCCTTGGACGGGTAGATGGTCATGCCGACCAGCCGCGCCACACCCTGATACATCGGGTAGGATGCCACCGCCCCTGGATCGAGCCCGTACAGCTCGCACAGGCTCGGGAACGGGTGGTAGGAGTCGAAGCCGCGCAACGTCACGCCGTTGGCGACGGGCTCGCCGGAGAGCAACTCGCGAGCACGATCGATGAACTCGGTCGCCAACGCCGCGGTGTGCGTCGCCGCCGGATCGAGCGCCTCCGGCTGCAACGGCGGCACCCCAGTGGCCTGCGGATCGGTGTCGGCAATCCGGCCATCGAGCCCTCCGCCTCGAAAGACGACACAGGCCCGGTACTGCTTGACATGCCGGACGCTGCACTGCACCGAGTCGCCGAGGGAAATCCCATCGAGTCGTTCCGCTAACGGGGCGCCGATCTGGTCGCCGATACGGCCGGCACGACGATCGGTGATCCTGCCCTCGGGGTCGAGGCTACAGAAATTGATCCGCGCCGCCACATCGCCGGCACGCAGGTCGAACTCCACCCCGAGCGCCGCCAGCACACCGCGGCCCACCTGCCAGACGAGTGGGTCGTAGCCGAACAGCGAGATATGGGCCGGACCGCTACCAGGGGTGACACCCGCGAGCACGGGCGTTACGAGTCCGCTCTCCCCCGCGGCCGCGAGCGCGTCGAGGGTCGGGGTGGCGGCGGCCTCGAGCTCGGTGAGGCCGGTTTCCGGATGCGGCAAGCCGCCCAGGCCGTCGATGACGAAGAACAGAATGCGCTGGTCGGACTCGGTCGCCAGGCTGCGATAAAAGTCGAGGCGATCCATGGCTAGCGCCGAGAATACCACTGCGGCGCAAACCGAAGAGTCAGGATGGTCAACAGGATGCCGGTACCAGCCCCCCACGTTCCGCGCACCGTGCCGCTGATCTTGGAGCGCCCCTTGCGGGCCCGATAGCGCACCGGCACCTCGAGCACGCGGAGCCCGTGCTGCAGCGCCTTGACCTGCATCTCGGCGTTCCAGCCGTACGCCGGGTCGATCAGCCGCAGCGCCTGCAGGCTCTTCCAGCGGATGGCCCGGAAAGGCCCCATGTCGCGATAGGTATGCCGGAACAGAAGCCGGATCAGTGCGGTCGCGAGCGCGTTGCCCCACCGCACGTGCGCCGGTAACGCGCCCGGCGCGGCGCGCTCGACGCGGCTGCCGAGCACGAAGTCCGCCTCGCCGGCGCGGATCGGCTCCAGCAACAGGTCGAGATCCTGCGGATAGTCGCTGTGGTCGGAATCCAACACCACCAACACGTCGGGCGGATCCGAGGCCACGTGCCGCAGCCCCGCCTGGCAGGCGCGGCCGTACCCAGGGCGCGGCTCGTGAACGACCTCGGCGCCAAGCCCTGCGGCGATCTCGCCGGTGCCGTCGGTGCTGGCATTATCGATCACCACGATCCGGACCGGGCGCCGCCGCGGGATCTCTCCCAACACATGCGGCAGGGCTTCGGCCTCATCGTGGGCCGGCAGAATGATGGCGACGCGCATCTCGGGATCCATGCCGCCAGTCTAGTGCAACGTCCCGGCGCTCCAATTCACCCGTCGTGCGGAGTCGACCGCGCCGCCGCGCGCGGCCCGTATGCGCGCCATCTCCCGCTCTGTTAACCTGCCGGCGTTTGCGTCCCCGCTCCTATTTGCCCGGCGCTCCAGCCCCTCTTGCCATCATGCTCGTCGCCGCCCTCTCGGTTCTGTTTCTGTACGGCGCCGTCGGCATGCTGTTCGCCACCTGGATCGCCAGCCCGCCGACCGGACCCGGCTACTGGCGATTGCTGTTGCTGCTGGTGGTGGCCGGCGCGGCGCTGGGACTCGGCCTGCGCCTGAGCGACCTGGAGCAGGTACTGCCACCGATCGGTGCCCCCAGCCTCGTGCTGATCGCGGTTGGCGCGATCGCGCTGGTGGCGTTCGGCATCCGCAAGGGCCTCGACCCGGAACGCGGCTACCCTGTGCTGCTGGGTGTGTCCGGGCTTGCAGCCACGGGTGGCTTGCTCGCCGACCCGGCGCTGCATTCGGCCCGGGCCCAGGGTGTCGCAGGCGTGCTCTACACGGCCGGCCTGGTGAGCACCGCGCTGGTGCTGGGCTCGGTGCTGGTCGCAATGATCCTCGCCCACTGGTACCTCATTCAGCCGCGAATGCCGATCGCGCCGCTGCAGCGCGTGATCCTGCTATTCGTGGGCACGGAACTGGTCAAGCTACCGTTGCTCGTGGGCATCGTGGCGCTGCACTATCCGGGGTGGGCCGCGGGCGAGGGCGGGCTGCTGCGGGCCTTCGTGCTGGGCGATGCGCTGTTTGTCGCGGTGCGTGCCGTGCTCGGCGTGTTGTCGCCCCTGGGACTGGCCTGGATGACCTGGAAGACGGTGCAGATTCGGTCGATCCAGTCGGCCACCGGGATTCTGTATGCTGCCATCGTCTTCGTCCTGTTTGGGGAGGTGATCTCGGTGTATCTATCGCTCTCGACCGGGCAGCCGTTCTGATGAGCCACTCGATCGAATGGCGCTGTCCGAGCTGCCAGCATCCCCACTCCCAGGAGCTGGACGCCACCGACCACCTGAGCTGCCCGGAATGCGGCCATCGCCAGCACTACACGGAGGGAACGCTCGGCCCTGCAGGTGCGGTGGTGGACCCGGTGGGGAATTGCGTCGTGTGCGGGTACGAGCGCATGTTCTCCCAGAAGGACTTCAACAGGAAACTCGGTCTGCTGATCGTGGTTATCGGCGCCGTGCTGTCGCCGTGGACCTACGGCCTCAGCCTGGTTGTGTGCATGGGCCTGGATTACGGGCTGTACTTCTTCGTGCCCGAGATCACCGTCTGTTACGGATGCGACGGCATCTACCGCGGATTCGAGAACAACCCCAAGCACCGGGCCCACGACCCGCTGCTCGCGGATCGCTACCGTCGCGAGGCCCCGGGACAGCCCGATACCGATACCGATGTCCGACCGCCTGCCGCCAACGAAACATGACCCGCCCAGCACTTCCCCGTCACCGCCGAATCCGCAGCGGCCGGCGCAACCAACGAGCCGTCGCCGGGTGGCCGTATCGGATTGACTCCGCTTGATCTTCCGGATAGTTTTTACGCGCTCTACGCCAAGCATGGGCCGGCCTCCCGCGACCTTCGGATCCTACCTCCATGACCGACTCCACAGCCGTGGACTCCTCCCAGCCCGATGAGCCTGGTGAGTCCAGTCCGTTCCAGGTAGCGCTCGGCTTCTTCATCCTGCCGCTGCTGCTCGTCCTGGGCGGGGTGGGTGTGTTTCTGCTGTTCGGAGCTCTGGCGCACGAGAACACCGATCCGGCCTCCTATCTGCCCGCGATCACGGGCGGAGGGATCAACGAGCCCTGGCAGGCGGCATTCCACCTGTCGCAGCAACTCGAGTTCAACGACGATCTGCACAACGACCCCAAGTTCGCCGGGCAGGTCGCTCGCGCTCTCGTGAAATCGGGCGATGCGGATCCACGCGTGCGGCGCTTCTTGACCGTGGCACTAGGCCGCATCGGCCACTCCTCGGCAGTCCCGACCCTGGTGGACCACAGCCGCGATGCCGACGACGAAGTGCGGCTCAACAGCCTCTGGGCGCTCGGGACGATCGGCGACCTCGACGCCGCACCGGCCGTTGCTGAACGGCTCCAGGACGACGCGTCGGACGTCCGCACGATGGCAGCGTACGTGCTCGGGGTGTTGCGTCACCCCGATACGCGCGCCCCGCTCACCATAGCGCTCAACGACAGCGTGCCGGCGGTCCGATGGAACTCAGCCGTGGCGCTCGGCCTGATGGGCGATCCGGCGGCGCTGGAGTTGCTGGGCAAGATGATCGATCGCAAGCACCTCGCATCGGTGCCCGGCGTAACGGAAAACGACGTTCGGCAAACGATGCTGGCGGCCCTCGCCGCGCTGCGGATTCTGCCGGCGGCCGGCCTGCAGCAGCAGCTCACGAGCCTGCGCGATTCGGACCCGGACCTGCGGGTTCGGAACGCCGCGCGCGAGGCGTTGGCTGTGGCTCAGAGCACCGCCACCGGCAATGCTGAATCGCTCCTGGCGCAGGGGCGCTAAGAAGGAAGATGGGGGGAGAGCCAACGATGGCAGAAGCCGACGCGCCGAGAGCCACCGCCACCGGCAAGACGGAGGGCGAGACCACCCGGCGCGAGTTCCTGGAACGCATTCCCTGGGTGACGACCGCCTGGATGGCGCTCACCGTCGCGGTGGGGGGAGCGCTGACCGCTTCGCTGCGGTTCCTGTACCCGAACGTTCTGTACGAGCCGCCACAGCAGTTCAAGATCGGCTTCCCGACCGACTTCCAGACCGGCGTCGTCTCGACCGCGTTGAAGGATCGCTTCGGGGTTTGGATCATCCGCAACAACGAAGGCTTCTACGCCCTGATCACGGTGTGCACGCACCTGGGCTGTACGCCCAACTGGCTGGCGACCGAGAACAAGTTCAAGTGCCCCTGCCACGGCAGCGGCTTCTACAGGTCGGGCATCAACTTCGAGGGCCCGGCACCGCGACCGCTGGAGCGAGCTGCGATCTCGCTGGCGGAGGACGGTCAGATTCTGGTCGACAAGTCACAGAAGTTCCTGTTCGAACGCGGAGGCTGGGACGATCCCGCCTCGTTTCTTTCCTTTACCGCCTGATGACTGAACGACGCGCACGACCCGGAATGGTAGGAGTAAGGCTCGAATGAGCGGTTTCGGACAACGTCTAAAGGACAAGATCGGATCTCCGTCGCAGTGGTTCGGGGACCTCACGCGAACTCCGGTGTGGAAATCGCTTTTTCGCCACAAGCTGCCGACCGACCCGAAGAACCGGGCGCTGGTCGTGCTCACCAACGTGTTCTTGCACCTGCACCCGCTGCGCATGCGCAAGCAGGGAATGCGGATCTCCTACACCTGGTGCATGGGTGGCATCTCGTTTTTCCTGTTCCTGTCGCTGACGGTGACCGGGATCCTGCTGATGTTCTACTACCGACCCACGGCGCAACACGCCTACCCCGACATGCTCGACCTGATGGAGTCGGCGTCGCTGGGGCTGATGCGAGAGATGCATCGCTGGGCAGCGCACCTGATGATCATCACGGTGTGGTTGCACATGCTGCGTGTCTTCCTGACCGGCTCGTACAAGCCGCCACGGGAGTTCAACTGGGTGGTCGGGGTCCTGCTGATGGTGTTGACGCTGTTGTTCTCTTTCACCGGCTACCTGCTGCCGTGGGATCAGCTGGCGATGTGGGCGGTCACGGTGGGAAGCAACATGGCGCGCGCCACCCCGCTGATGGGAGTCGAGGGACCGGGCGCCCAGCTGATGGCCATCGGCGACGTGCCGCTGATCACAGCCGGATCTGACATGCGCTTCGTCCTGTTGGCGGGAAGATTCGTCGGTGAGGGCGCTCTGCTGCGGTTCTACGTCCTGCACTGTCTCGGGATCCCCTTCATCTTCGTGATCCTGCTGTCGACGCACTTCTGGCGCGTGCGCCGAGACGGCGGCATCTCCGGACCGGGCAAGGGCGGCCGGCTGGCGCTGTAAGCGCGGGGAGCGAGTGATGGAGACGATCAAGCACGTCATCAACACCCTGTTCGCGCCGCAGTACCTGGTCACCCTGGTGATCATCGGCCTGTTCCTGTTCTACCGCTACCGCAGGGTGGTGACCCAGAACAAACTGGTCGCCTACTCGATTCTGGCCGCGCCGGTGGTCTTCTTTGCTGTCTCGACCCTCGACCCCAACTTCTGGGTGCAGTTCAAACGGCCGGACAACGTGCCGATCGCAGGCATGATGCTGCTGGTGCTGTTCTTCACCTGGCTGGCGCTCAAGAAGGCGGTGCAGAACGACGATCGCATCCGCGATGGGCGGCCGGTGGCCGAAGCGGAGCCGGAGGAAGAGGAGAAGGTCTTCATCTGGCCGGACCTCGTTTACACCGAGCTCATCTGCCTGCTGCTGGTGAGCATCCTGCTGACCGTGTGGTCGATCGTGATCCCGGCTCCGCTGGAGGAGCCGGCGAACCCACAATTGACTCCGAACCCCTCCAAGGCCCCCTGGTACTTCCTGGGGCTGCAAGAGATCCTCGTGTACTTCGACCCCTGGCTCGCGGGGGTAGTCATTCCGACCTTCATTGTCATCGGGCTGATGGCGATCCCGTATATCGACACCAACCCGAAAGGGAACGGCTACTACACCTTCGAGGAGCGGCGCAGTGAGATCTTGCTGTTCCAGTTTGGCTTCATCGTTCTGTGGGTGACTTTGATTGTGTTGGGCACGTTCTTGCGCGGTCCGAACTGGAATTTCTTCGGTCCATTTGAAACGTGGGATCCGCACAAAGTCGAAGCGCTCAAGAACGTGAACTTGTCGGATTACTATTACTATTGGCTGCTCGACCAACCGAAGCCGGAGGCTCCGCCGGACGCGGACGTTATTACTCAGTTGTGGGCCATCTTCAGACGGGAGTTCGTAGGCATTTTCTTGGTGCTTGGCTACTTTCTTGCGTTGCCCCCCGCGCTCGTAATCTTCAGCAAGTTCTTCCGCAAGATGTTCATCAAGATGGGATTCATGCGTTACATGGTGATGACCTTCTTGCTGTTGTCGATGGGCTTGTTCCCGATCAAGATGATCGCTCGCTGGACCGTGAACTTGAAGTACTTTATCTCGATTCCGGAGTGGTTGTTGAATTTCTGACGAACGTCCCTTCCTTATTGATGAGAAGGGTTGGTGAATACCATGCCTGCACAAGAACAACCGAAATACAACCAAAACCAGATGCACACGATCTTCGCGGTCGCATGTGTCATTTTGTTGGTTTCTACCGTATGGATGCTCTTGGCGGACCACAGTCGTGAGTGGAAAAAGCATCAAATCAAGTTTCGTGATGCCGAGATTCAGTTGAACAATTGGCAGCAGTTGGCTCAACTAACCAACGTAAAAGTGCATGTCTACGACGCCCTGGCATCGCGCTTGTTGGAACTTCAAGGCAAGCCGTTGGACCAAGCGACGCTTAACGAATTCCGGGAAAGCGTGAAGAGTTTTAGGGAAGTCGAGAATACAGAACCGCCCAATTACGATTTGTCGGAAGTCGATAGTCGTGCCGAAGAGCTAAACAAAGCGGCCGCGGAAGCGACATCCGCGCGGAAATCGGCCAATGAGAAACGCTCGCAGTTGGGGTCAACTCGGTACATACAAACTCTCACGCAAGACAGGCTGCAGGAGCTGCGAAAAGACCTGGCCAATTTGCTGCGGACGTTAGACAGTAATCTAACCAATTTGGAAAAGCAGCTGGAGGAGGCGAAGGACGATCCTGCAAAAAGTGAGGAGTTGAAGAAAAAGATCGACGAGAACAAGGAGGAAAAGGCGGAAGCTGAGCCGCGAGTGAAGGACTTAGAGCAACGAGTAAGGGATGGTAAAGACACAATCGACAGCCTTAAAGATGCGTCCCTCGATCTAACGAAAAAAGCCAAGGACGCCGAAAAAGAGGCGAAAAAAGCCCGCGATAATTTACTCGAAGCGTTGCGCGTAGTGATCGCCGCCACTCGGTTTCGTGAAGAGGTCTTTCTCGACGACCGCAAAACGGTCCAGGGCAAACTTGATGCCGCAAAAGCTGATTTGGGAGAGGCGGTCCGTGATGGCCACAAAAATCAATTCGAGGCGTTGCAACAAGATATCACTCGGCTAATCGATGAAATCGAACGACTAACCGCGGAATTCGATAACGCCAAGGGTCATCGTGACGAGTTGGCAGATTATTTGAACAAGATGACGGCCGAGGCTGACGGCGTTAGCAAGAAGCTGGAAGAGGCACGTGGCGAGTTGGCTCGACTGGAAGCTGCCAATGTGGAAAAACGTTCGACATTTTTCGTTGGACAGTTTCCGTTCTTTGGCAAGAAGTGGCTCGAGATGCCTATCCTCGACGCGTTCAATTCTCCGCTGGCAATCGATAACTTGTGGGACTATGACAACACGATCGATATCAACTTTCGCCGCGTGCGCCGCTATGACCGCTGCACAACGTGTCATCGCGGAATCCAAAAAACGATGCCGGGTTCTTCCATCGAGCCGGCGATCATCAAAGAGCGGATGCTCGATCTTGTTCTCGCAACTCCTGACGAGGACGCCGTGGCCGTCGCGCGGGAAGAGCTGAAACGGCGTCGCGAAGAATGGGAGCAGCGTCAAAACGATGACGAAAACGACGACGATGAACCGCCGCCCGCGTTGGAAGAGTTGTTGTATGGAATCCGTATTGCTCGTGAAGATGAGTATTTGCTCGACCGCGACGCGGTGACCCTCAGTTTCGTTCAGCCCTACTCCGAGGATATTCTTGTCAACGGCAACACAGCGGCGTCGATGGTTCTGCCAAGCTCTCTTGGAGCTCGCGCGTTCCTTGCGTCAACGGACGCGGAGACAACTCCAATAGATGGCGAGCTGATTGGCCCCAAGGAACTGCAGGCCAGGGAACAGCCTT
>JACZXM010000516.1 GCA_022571615.1 Acidobacteriota bacterium
TATTTATCATCTTCGTGCTGCATATGACCTAAATCTATTTTTGCTCCGGACGGAAACACCCAACGCTTGTCGGTCGCCTTGTACACGCCGCCCAGGGGCCGAAAAAGCTCGTGCGATTTGGTGATCGGCGAGTCGTTGGATTTGGAAAGCTGCGCGTAGGTGCGGCGGAAGAAGATGCCGGAGTACGTCGGTACGTGGATACCCTCGGCCAGCCACATCAGCAGCGCTTCCGTCTTGCCGCCCCCGGCCGCGCCTCCAAACAGGGCCTCCTCGCAGCCGAGCGCCAAAAACTCAGCCTGCCGTGGGTGAGGAACCTTCTGGATCAGGTGTTCCACAGTGGCCGTTGGTGGCAGGGGGCTCAAGTGGAGCAGCTGCTGGTCCGAGAATTGCTCCATTGCCTGACGAACTGTGTCTGGTGTCATTCGGCTCACTCCTTTTTTCGCGGACTGCCGCCACGCCAAACCGCTCAACCAGAATGGCGTTGATATGCACCTGCCGCTGGTCGAACGTAAGCGGCTTCCCGTCGGGCGTGGTGGGCGCGATTTTCTTTGCCCGAGTGAGCGCGTCAAATGCGGAGGGAATATCACCGAGACGAATCTGCGTAAGTGCCAGAAGCAGTTCTGTTTGAGCGGACGCCGGTGGAAGAAGACGAAGTTCTTCCAGGCTGGTTCGAGCATTCCCATACGCGCCCTGATCGAAGAACGCCTTGCTCAGAAGATAGCGGGCTTCGAGATGATGGGGTTGCGATTTGAGTGCCGTTTCCAGTAGCGGTTGCGCTCTCCTCGCGTCTCCTGCGAAAAGGTAGACGCGGGCCATCCCCAGCGACCACGCCGGGGAAGTTTTTTGATCTGGCCCGACCGCCTGCATGAGTTTCCTAGCCGTAGCGATTCGACGCGCAGGTGGAAGCATCGGTGCTCGCCTCGCCGAGAGTAGCCGGCGAGGTGCGGATCGCCTAGCGTTAGCTCGGGCACTTGCCCATCCCCGTTCCGCCCCGTATGCTAGTCAGGCCCCGCTATCGGAGGAGTGTTGATGGACTGGCGCGCGCGTTACGCCGACAAGCTGATGACGGCCGAAGAGGCCGTGGCCGACATTCGATCGGGCCAATCCGTCACCGTCGCCATGTTCGATGGCATGCCGCCCTCGATCTGCTCGGCGCTGGCGAACCGCGCGCCGGAGCTGGAGAACGTGAGCGTTTTCCACTTCGTCACCGCCTTCGGCTGGTTCACCTTCAACCCTGAGGGACGCCCCCCGGCCTTTCGCCAGATCACGCCGTTTACCACGAACGTCGACCGCGACGCCGTACGCGACGGACGCGTCGACTACCTGCCGTACGCGCTCTGGCGCACCGGCCGCCTCCCTCATGGGGTCGGCCCGTTTGACTACCACCTCTGCACCGTTTCGGCACCCGATCAGGACGGCTGGTGCTCGTTCGGCAACTCCGTCTGGATGAACCAGACATACGCCGATCACAGTGCGAACATCGTCGCGGAGGTGAACGAGACCGCGATCCGCACCGGCGGGGACAACCGCATCCATGTCGATCGCATCACGCGGTTGGTCTCCCCAGACCCAATCGTACGCGAAAAGGTGACGGCGGCCATGGAGAAAGCCGGAGTGCGGAACGACGAGGAGATCGCCATCGCTGAGGTGATCTGTACGCTCGTCGGGATGGAGCTGGTGCGTGACGGCGATACCGTGCAGATCGGCACCGGCGCCGTCTCCGCCGCGCTCGCGCCCTACCTCGCGCACCGTCAGGAGCTGGGCATCCACACCGAGATCCTCCCGGGCGGCGTCGTCGACCTCGTCGATGCGGGCGTGGTGACGGGTAGCCGGAAGGTTACCCACCCCGGGAAGGTGGTCGCCACGGGCGTGGCGCTCATCCCGCCGGAGGAGATGGCGCGCATCGATGGCAACCCGGCGTTCGAGCTGTACGACTTTACCTACACCGACGACATCGATCTGCTGGCGAAGGAGCCGCGGCTCGTGGCCGTCAACAACGCGTTGCAGGTGGACCTGACCGGCCAGGTGAACGCCGAGACGATCGGTCCCTGGCCCTTCACCGGCCCCGGCGGGCAGACGGTCTTCTCGTTCGCCGCCGCGCACGCGGAGGACGGCAAGAGCATCATCGTGCTCCCCTCGTCGTACATGGAGGAC
>JACZXM010000045.1 GCA_022571615.1 Acidobacteriota bacterium
ATCTCATCGCCGACTTCGACCCCGAGACGCTCGGCAATGCTCTCCTCCAGCGAGACCGGCACCGGAGGCGTGCCGCCGGTGGCCGGGACAGCCGCTGTGATCCGTCCCTCCCACACACCGGCCACGACTTCCTCGCTGTCGGTGAGCTCGGCCCGATAGGTCGAGTTGTACTCGCGGCGCAGCACCCACGCTGATATCTCCTCATCGTCGAGCTCTGCCACCGCTCGACCTTTCACGCTCGCCAGCCGCATCGGGACCACCGGCGTTTGTTGCAACACCGGCAACCCCGCCACCTCGAGTAACCCGAGGACCGGCTCCAGCTGATCCGGCTGGACGTCGAACAGCACCAGGTTTGCGCCGCTCTGAATGCCGATCTTGTCCACCGCATCCAGCAACGCCGTCTGTACCAAAAAGAGCGTCGCCAGCACGAAGGCGCCGAATCCCAGCGACAGCATCACGACCAGGGTCTGGTTCCGGGGTCGGTAGAGATTCGCGACGCCCTGGCGCCAGGTGTAGGGCCATGCGTCAGGCAGGTAGCGCCGTGCCGTCCAGCGCAACATCAGGCCGGTTGCACCAAGGGCAACGAGACCGGCCCCCAACCCCCCGACCAGTCCAAGGCCGAGCCTCAGGCTGCCAGAGCGGTAACTGGCAATGAGCGTGAGGCCGACGATCGCCGCCGCGACCAGGGCCCAGCTCACCGGGTCCCGACGCGTTCTCGCGCGCGGGTCGACGAACATCCGCAGCGCCAGCAGCGGCGTCACGCGACGGAGAGTGACCAGAGGCAGGGCGGCGAACAGCAACGCCACGCTCAGTCCCGTCAGCAGGCCCTCCACCACCGCCAACGGTGATACCGAGAACTCCACCTGCACCGGCAGGAAGGCGGCCAGCACTCGCGGTATTGTGGCCTGAATCCCGATACCCAACAGCGCCCCGGTCACCGCACCGACCATCCCCATCACCGCCGACTGGAGAACGAACGCCACCACCGGGGCTCGTGGTGACGCCCCCAGACAGCGCAACACGGCCACCGTCTTCACCTTGGATTTGGCGTACACGTGCACCGAGCTCGCCACCCCGACGGCTCCAAGCAGCAGCGCCGCGAACCCCGCCAGGTAGAGAAACCGCGATAGGTTCTCGAGCGCATCGCCGACAACGGCCTGACGATACTGCACGCTCTCGGCCTCGAGCCGGAGCCGACGAAGCTCGGGACCGAGATCGCCGACCTGTTCGGCCACTTCGTCCGGGCTGCGCGACAGACGAAAGTACACGGTGCGGGTCATTCTCGCGCCCGGTTGGTCCAGCCCGGTCGCCGCGAGCGCCTGCAGTGGAATGAACACCCGAGGTCCGATCAAGGACGCGGTCGGCACCTCCCCGGGTATCCGCATCAAGCGACCCGCGATACGGAATGTCACCTCGCCGATCCGCACCTGGTCCCCGACCTGCACATCGAACTGCAGCATCACGGTGTGGTCCACCAGCGCTGAGCGTTCCGCCTGATAACGGTCCGCCGCTTCGGCGGGCTGAGTCTCGAGCTGGCCGTAGAATGGAAAACCGCCTGCGACGGCCCGCACCCGGACCAGGCGCGAGCTACCGCTGCGCGGGAAGTAGGCCATCGAGCCGAACGACACCTGGCGCGCCTGTTCACCGCCGATGCGCTCGAACAGCTCCTCTGCTTGCGGTCCGAACGGCCGCCTGCCGTAGATCTCCAAGTCGGCGCCCAGCAGTACCTTGGCCTCGCCTTGAACCGCCGCCGCCAGGTTGATCGCGAACGACCGGATGGCCACCAAGGCGGCCACCCCGACCACAATCGTCGACACGTACAGCAGCAATCGGCGGCCGCTGGAACGGGCGTCGCGCCAGGCCAGCTTGGTGGCCCAGCCCAGCAGCGAGCCGCTCACGAGATGAATCCGGCGTTCGCCTCGTCCGCCACGATGGCGCCCCCGCGCAGACGAATGATCCGCTGGGTGCGGCGGGCGAGCTCTTCATCGTGGGTCACCAGCACTAGGCTGGTGCCGCGATCGGCGTTGAGCTCGAATAGCAATCGCTGTACCCGTTCGCTGGTCTCGGCATCGAGATTGCCGGTGGGCTCGTCAACGAACAGGATGCTGGGTTCGTTGCTGAAAGCGCGCGCCAGCCCCACCCGCTGCTGCTCGCCGCCCGACAACTGCACCGGGTAGTGTTTGAGCCGATCGGCGAGTCCGACCTGGGCCAGGAGCTCGGTGCTGCGCGCCCGAGCGCCCCGATCACCGCGCAGCTCGAGCGGCACCATGACGTTCTCGAGCGCGGTGAGCGTGGGGATCAGCTGAAAGTTCTGGAACACGAAGCCGACCACGCGATTGCGGAGCGCTGACAGACCGTCCTCGCTCAGATCGGCAAGGTGCTCGCCGGCAAGCCACACGTCACCTCGCGTCGGCCGGTCGAGCCCGGCGCATAGCCCCAGCAGTGTCGTCTTGCCGCTTCCCGAAGGTCCGAGAATGGCGCAGGTAGCACCGGCGGCAACAGCGAAGCTGACCTCGCGCACGACCGTGAGCTGCCCGCTAGCGCTCGAATAGGTCTTGGTGAGGCCCTGAACCTCGAGAATCGCGTCTTGGCTCATGCACTCGGTCTAGCCTGCATTTCTCAACGGGGTGCTACTGCGGGTGCAGAAAGCCGCGCGTCTACGGCGTTGCACTCGGTCGGGCTCCTCGACGTACTGCAAGAGTACGCCTGCGGGGCCCTTCCTCGCGCGCCTCGTATCCACGCCCCTTTCCGCCCCCTCGCTACGCACCCCCTTGAGAAATGCAGGCTAGCAGGCCGTGGTGGAAGTGTGATGGGTCTGGTTACACCGCCAAGGGCGCATCTGCGGCGGAGATGAGGATCCTGTCGCAGCGCCAGAACGCCTATCATAACGAGGCTCGAGGCTGGATGTTTCGCGCAAGATCATTACTCGGAGGTCAAGACGTGGCGATGCCCACAGCGCGCCCTGCTGGCGCTAGCAGGCCAAGGCGATCGGCCGGTTGGACCGTGGCGGCGGTGGTGTGCTGCTCGGCGCTCGCTATGGCGGCGCCGCTTGCCGCCGAGCCGGGGGTGATCCTGTTCTTGGGCGACAGCCTTACGGCGGGACTGGGGGTTGATCCCGACCTGGCGTTTCCGGCCCTGATACAGCGCCAGATCGAGGCCGCCGGACTTCAGTTCCGGGCGGTGAACGCTGGCAACAGCGGCGAAACGAGCGCCGGCGGGCTGCGACGCGTGCAGTGGTTGTTGCGGCAGCCAGTAGAGATTTTGGTGTTGGAGCTCGGCGCCAACGACGGGCTACGCGGCACCGACCTGGCGTCGACCCGCGCCAACCTGCAGGCGATCATCGACGCCACGCGCGCCCGTTATCCCGATGTCGAGATCGTCCTGGCCGGAATGCAGGTGCCACCCAACCTCGGGCCCGAGTACACGCGCGTCTTCCGCTCGTTGTACCCGGAGCTTGCCGAAGCCAACGACGCCCACCTTATCCCGTTCCTACTCGCCGGGGTCGCCGGCCGCCCCGAGCTCAACCAGCCCGACGGGATCCACCCCACCGCCGAGGGCCACGCCATCCTCGCCGCCAATGTCTGGTCGGTGCTGGAGCCCGTGCTTCGCGCCCGCCAGGCACGGCGGGCAAACGACTCAGTCTCCGGTGACCTGCGAGCCAGGGACAATCTCGTCGAGCCCGCCCTCGTGAAAGCGCACCCAGCACTTGGTGCCGCCGTCGTAGTCGGCCGCGCGTAGCACTAGCGTCGCCGGGCGACCGAAGGCGGTACAGGGCCCCTCGCCCTCGGGCTCGAGCCCGCGCCAGATGCGAACGAACGGGTTTTCTTCCCACTCGGCACCGATCGTAGTGGCGTCGGTATGCCCGGGATACGCCTCCATCTCCCGGGGCAGCGCCAGCAACACCTCCATGATCGAGTGCCGCAAATCGGCGTAGGTGGCGTGTCCGGGCGCCATGGTGCCACCGATGGTCCCCTTGAACAGCGTGTCGCCGGTGAACACGACCTGGTCATTGACCACGAAAGCCAGCATGCCGGTGGTATGGCCGGGGGTGTGGATCGCCCGGATGCTCAGATCACCGCTGACGATCTCATCCCCATCTCCAATCTCGTGCTCGATATCACGACACCCCGAACGCTCTTCCGCATGCCCCCAGATGCCGCACCCGAAGCGCTCGACGTACTCTGCATTGTGCACGACGTGGTCCTGGTGATGGTGGGTCAACAGCAAGTGAGTGATGTTCAGCCGGTGCTCCTGGATCGCCTCGAGAATCGGCTCGAGCGGCCCCCCCGAGTCGATCAGTACCCCGTGTCCTCCGGGCTGGTCGCCGACCACGTACGAGTTCGATAGCCATCCATCACTCATGCTGCGTGCGATGATCACGGTGTGTTCCTCTCCTAGAAGCGGGCCGTGTTAGAAGGTAATGACCGATCGGATTCCGTCCTGCGCCTCCATGAGCTCGAATCCGCGGTTGACCTCGTCCAACGTTAGCCGATGCGACACGAAGCCATCGAGATCGAGCTTCCCCTGCAGGTACATGTCGACGAATTGAGGCACGTGCGTCCGTCCGCGAGCGCCTCCGAAGCTGCCCCCGATCACGCGGCGGCCAGTGATCAGCAAGCGCGGCACGATCTCCAGTCTCTCCCCCTTGCCGGCAACGCCCAGGACGGTACACACTCCCCACCCCATTCTGGCCGCCTCGACCGCCTGCCGCATCACCGCTACGTTGCCGGTAGCCTCGAACGTGTAGTCGGCGCCGAACCCGGAGGTCATCTCGAGGATCTGCGACACCGGGTCCTCAGCCGCCAGGATGGTGTGGCTGGCACCGTAGTGGCGAGCCAACTCCAGGCGCTGCGGCGACAAATCCACGGCAACGATTCGTTCAGCCCCGGCCAGGCCGCATCCTGCCACGGCGCCCAGCCCGACGAGCCCGCAACCGAACACGGCGCAGGTGGAGCCGGGCTCCACCTGCGCCCTGTACAACGCCGCGGCGAGGCCGGTCGTAGCTCCGCACGCCAGGGTGCAGATCGTCTCGAGCGGCGCCGCGCGGTCGACCTTGGCAAGCGCGATCTCGGGCATGACCGTGTACTCGGCGAAGGTGCTGGTGCCCATGAAGTGACGGATCGGCTCCCCGTCCAGGCTCAGGCGTGAGGTGCCATCGGGCAGCACGCCGCGACCCTGGGTGGACCGGATCGCCATGCAGATGTTGGTCTTGCCGCTAGTGCAATGGATGCACTCGCCGCACTCGGGCGAAAAAAGCGTGATGACATGGTCACCGGGCCGTACCGAGATCACTTCGGCACCGATCTCCTCTACCACACCCGCCCCTTCGTGCCCCAGAACCGTCGGCACGTAGCCACTGGGGTCGGCGCCGCTCCAGGTGTACATGTCGGTGTGGCACACACCACAGGCGTGCAACTTCACCAGCACCTCGCCGGCTTTGGGCGGCGCCAGTTCCAGTTCCGTGACCATCAACGGTTGACCAAACTCTTCCAACAACGCAGCACGAATTCGCATCCCGGCCCTCCGACTCTGTTGTGGTCTTCCGCCAGCGATCCGGCAAGGTAGCATACTGTCTGCCGAGAACCGGAAACACGGGAGAACCGGATGACCCCGGCAATGTTCTTTGTCCTGGGCGTGTTGGCCCTGGCAGCACTCTTCTTCCTCAAGGACTGGCTGCCGGTCGACCTGGTCGCGATCATGGTGCTGCTGCTGTTGGCGGTGAGCGGCGTGATCGAGTACCGGGATGCGCTAGCGGGATTCAGCAATCCCGCGGTGATCACGGTGGCGGCGGTGCTGGTGCTCGGCTCGGGCCTGATGCGCACCGGCGTTGCCAACATCGTCGGGCGGTACGTGCTACGTCTGGCCGGTAGCAGCGAATTGCGCTTGCTCGCCGTGACCATGATCACGGTCGGTCTGCTGTCAGGCTTCATGAACAATATCGGCGTTGCGGCGCTGTTGCTGCCGGTGATCATCGACATTGCGCACCGGCTCGGTCGGCCCCCCTCCAAGCTCCTCATGCCGTTGGCGTTCGGATCGCTGCTGGGAGGATTGACGACGCTGATCGGCACCGCACCCAACATCCTGATCAGCGGGGCCCTCAGCGACGCCGGCTACGAATCCTTCGAGTTGCTGGACTTCACTCCTATCGGTCTGAGCGCGATTGTGCTCGGCACCGCCTACATGGTGGTCCTCGGGCACCGGCTGCTCCCGGATCGAGACCTTGGCAAGGAGCAGTCTCAGCCGGTCAAGAATCTGCAGGCGAGCTACGGGATCGACAAGCGGCTGTGCGGCATGTCGGTGCCCGAGGGCTCGGCGCTATCGGGCAAGACGCTGGCTCAGAGCCGGCTGGGGTCGGCCCTGGGTCTGAACGTCGTGGCCATCACCCGCGACGGTAAGACGACGCTGGCGCCAGGTGCCGAAGCGGTGCTGCGATCGGGTGACAAGCTCCTGGTCGAGGGCCGGCTCAACCAGCTCAACACCATGCGCGGCTGGCGCCATCTGGTGCTCGACAGCACCCCCTGGACCGAGGAACGGCTCTCGAGCATCACCATGGATCTCACCGAGGTGACGGTCCGGCGCCAGTGCAAGTTGGTCGGAAGCTCCCTGCGGGAGTTCGGATTCCGCCGCCGCTTCGGGCTCAACGTGGTGGCGATGGTGCGCGAGGGTCACGTCGAGCTGGCGAACTTTGCGCTCGAGGAGCTCAGGGCCGGCGACCGGTTGCTGGTCCAAGGCGTCGAGGGCAAGCTCGAGCGGCTGCGCGAAGACGCGGGGTTTCGCGATTTCCGGCGCCTGAGCGCGACCCAGGCGGCGCAGAGATACCACCTTCACGAGCGTCTATTGTCGGTGCAAGTACCGCCGGGTTCGATCCTGGCAGGCAAGATGCTCGCCGAAAGCCGGCTGGGAAACGCCTTCGATCTCACCGTGCTCGGGATATTCCCGCAGGAAGAGACCCACCTGCAGACCGACTCGGGGCGCGAGCTTCGAGTCGGAGATACGCTCCTGGTGCGTGGCCTGCCGGAGGATGTGATCACCGCTCAGGGTCTCGAGGAGCTTCGTATTCACGAACCCGCCGAACGAGCCTCGGTAAAGATCGAGACCGATACCGTCAGACTGACGGAGTTTGCGCTCTCGCCGCAGTCTCGTCTCGAGGGCAAGACGCTACGCCAGATGCACTTCCGTGACCGCTACGGGCTGAGCGTGATGGCGATCTGGAGCGAGGGTCACGCCTACCGCTCCAATCTGCGCGATCGACCAGTGCATCTGGGCGACGTTCTGCTGGTACACGGTCCGCAGGAGAAGCTGCAACTGCTGCGCGATGATCCGGATTTCTGGCCTCTGACCGGCGAGCCGGGGCAACAGGTACAGCAAGCCAAGGCACCGCTCGGGGCCGGGATCATGGCAACAGTGATCCTCACCGTGCTCATGGGCTGGCTGCCGATTACCATCGCCGCAACGGCGGGTGCCGCCCTCATGGTGCTGACCGGGTGTCTGCGAATGGAGGATGCGTACCGCGATATCGAGTGGAAGGCGGTGATCCTGATCGCCGGCATGCTGAGCCTCGGCGTCGCCATGGAGCAAACCGGAACCGCTGAGATGCTGGCCAACTCGCTCGTAAGCACCGTCGGCTGGCTGGGGCCCTACGCCGTGCTGTCCGCGGTGTTCTGGTTTACGGCGCTGGCAGCACAGGTTATGCCGACGGCCGCCGTCGCGGTTCTCGTGGCCCCGATCGCAATCAGCACCGCGGTCAGCGAGGGAATCAACCCCCAGGCGCTGATGATGGTGGTGGCGATCGGGAGCTCCTCCGCTTTCATGAGCCCGGTCGGCCACCCGGTCAACTTGATGGTCATGGGCATGGGAGGCTACCGGTTCTCTGACTACACTCGGGTGGGTCTGCCTCTGGTGCTGATCAACTTCCTGATTGCACTGCTGCTGGTGCCGATCTTGTTTCCACTCACTCCCTGAGCAGATCAACCCACCCACCCGACATCGAGAACCGCGGCGCTGCCAGACGGGTCGGTCAGCGCGCTCCTCGAATCGACGCTGCCAGCAGCTCCGCCGCCTCCCCCATCCGCGGGCCGGGCAGCAGCACCCAGCTGACGGTAATCAGCTCGACGTGCACGCGTTCGAATCCCGGCAGCGAGCGCCACTCGCGGGCGATCGTACTGGGCTCGGGAGCGATGGCGCTCCCGACCCTCACTTCCAGCACCACTTCGGGCACCCGCGCCAGCAGCATCTCCATGCCCGGCTTGACCCCCGGGTGCTCGATGTCAGCGTACAGGTTCCGACCCCCGGCAATCTGAATCAGCTCGTGTAGAAAGCCCTTGCCGCCGCTCACCCAGAGCTCGGCGAAGGCACCCGCACGCCGTCCGAACACCAGCATCACGGCCGGCGCAGGAAGATTGGCACTGGCACGGCGCACGGTTTCCAGCTCGGTTCGGAGACCATCAGCGGCGGCTTGGCCTTGCTGCTCCATCCCGACCATGCGACCAAGCACGACCATGTGGCGGAGGGCCTCCTCAACGCCCGCGGTGGCGTAGCGGTAGGAACCAATGCCGGCGGCTTCGAGTTGCTTTGCCAGCGCACCGAGCGCCGGATCGATGATCACCAGGTCGGGCCGCAGGGTCAGGATGGTCTCCAGGTCGGGGTCCAGCAACGCTCCCACCCGCGGCAGCTCATGCACGGCCGGGGGCCAGTCGTCGAAGCTGCTCACACCGACCAGCCGATCGCCGGCGCCAATGGCAAACAGCGTCTGGGTGGCGGCTGGAACCACCGATACGATCCTCCTGGCCGGCGGGCTCGTCTGTCCGGAGACAACCCCGGCGGCAGCGACGCACACGTAGCTCGCCAGCACCCCAACCGCGCGCGCGCGGCGGCGGCGGTTACTCACCGCTAAACGACCCGCGCCGCAACAACAGCAGCAGGAAGAACGGACCGCCGATACACGCCGTCAGCACACCGATGGGCAGCTGAACCGGTGCCAGCACGGTGCGTGCCACCGTGTCGCACAGCACCAGAAACGCTCCGCCGGCAACCGCAACGGTGGGTAGAATGACCCGGTAGTCAGCCCCGCCGACCCGCCTCACGGCGTGCGGAACGATGATCCCGACGAATCCGATCGGTCCGGCGACGGCAACCGCCAGGCCGGTGATCCAGGCAGCCCACAGAAGGCTCCATCGCGTCACGCGCGGGGCATCGACACCATGGGCCAGCGCTTCCTCGGCACCAAGGCTCAACAGATTGAGCGAACGCGCCCCGCGTAACAACGCGATCCAGCCAGGGAGGCTGCCGACCAGCACCAGCAGCAGCATCCGGTAGGTGACCGCGTCCAGATCGCCCATCATCCACCGCACCATGCGTGCCGTCTCCGTGTAGTCGGAGAAGTACTGCAGCAACAGGACGACTGCACCGATGCTGAAATTGAGGGTCACCCCGGCCAGCAGCAACGAGGTCGGCGGCAGATCGTCGCGCACCGTTGCCAGCCCCAGCACCACGGCGGTGGTGAGCAATGCCCCGGCCAGGGCCGCCGCCGGAATGGTCATCTCGGCGAATAGCGCCACCGGCAGGAAGCGCATGGCCAGGAACGAGGCCAGCATCGCGCCGGCGGACACTCCGAGCGTGTAGGGAGTCGCCAGCGGGTTGCGCAACAGCGACTGGAACGTGGCCCCGGCGAGCGCCAAGCTGGCACCCACCAGGCACGCGAGCAGCACTCGGGGCAGGCGAGCGATGAAGAAGATCGCCGCGTCGGGGTTGTTCGACCAATCCAGGGGGTCGTTCCAGACCTGCACCAAGCTAATCTGCGTCGAGCCGGCAAGCGGCGCTAGCGCCATCACGACAAGAAGAAGCAGCGCCGATCCGCCGAGCAGAGCTCGGAATCGCTGCCGCGGCAGCCGGCGCGCGACGCTCATACCGGTTGCCCTTCACCGAAAGTGGGGCGGCGCGAGGTGCGGCGAGAAAACCGATCGGTGGCATAGGTGGCATCGAGCACCTCCGCTGTCAACACTGTCTGAGGTGGTCCTTCCGCCAGCACCCGGCCGGCGCGAAGGACCACGACGCGATCGGCAATCGTCCGCACCAGCGACAGGCGGTGGGTCGCAATGACCATCGCCACCCCCTGCCGCTTGAGCTTTACCAGCGTGTCTTCGAGCTCGAGCTCGAATCCTGGGTCCAGCGCGGCGAACGGCTCGTCCAGCAGCAGCAGCCCCGGTTCCGCCACCAGTGCCCGCGCCAGCAGGATACGGCGTTGCTCGCCGCCGCTGAGCTCATCGAAAGGCCGGCGCAACAGCCCCTGAGCGCCGACTCGACGCAGGGCCCGGCCAACCGCGAGCCATTCCCGAGCGCTCTCCCAGCCGTGCGCGGGCAGCAACGCGTACAGGCCCATCATCACTATCTCGTAGACGGCAAAGCCGGGGGCCGACGGGATCCGCTGCGGCAGGTACCCCACTCGCCGGGCGCGCCGCTGCGCCGGGAGACTCTGGATCGGATCTCCATCCAGCCACACGCCGCCAGCGTCGGGCTGCAGAAGACCACCCAGCAATCGTAGCAGCGTCGTCTTGCCAGCACCGTTGGCACCCAGCAAGGCCACACACTGCCCTGATTCCAGGCGCAGGTCCACGCCGCGCAGCAAGGGCTCGCGGTAGCTGAACGAGATCCCCTTAGCTACCAACGATGTGGTGGCCTCGTGAGCGCTCGACCGGCTGGGCATGTCGCGTGTGTCCCTACTAGCAGGCCGTGGTGGAAGTGTGATGGGTCTGGTTACACCGCCAAGGGTGCAGATGCAAGGC
>JACZXM010000046.1:0-2454 GCA_022571615.1 Acidobacteriota bacterium
AGTGGCGTGGGTCGCGCGCCGGGGAAATGCGGGCTCAGGCAAGGCGGGCCGAGGAAGCCGATGCAGGGACATCGGAGAGGAGGCCCAACGCAGCATCAGCCCGCAAGTCCCCGGCGCCCTTCGGGTTGCGGCGACAAGGGCCCATCTGCGGCGTTGCCTCTCCTCGGAGATGGATACACATCGCCTCGTCGAGGGCGCCTTGCATCTGGGCCCTTGTCGACGCAACGCGACCCACGCCACTTCTGCCACGGGCTGCTAGGGACTCCGTTGCCGCGCACCGGCCTGCTTGCTAGGATGAACCGCACGTGGCCGCGCGGCTCTGATGCGGCCGCCCCCGGCGTTTCTCGATCCCGGCAGGAGTATGGACAATGAAGGTCAGCACAACCTTGGTGCTCGCGGCAGCGTTGGCCGGCTCGAGCTTGCTCGCCGCGCCGCCGCAGACAAGCGAACCGACGTCCATCGCGATCATCAACGGTGATCGCGTGCTTGAGGGCTCCAACATCGGACGCCAGGCGCGCGAGCGGCTCGAGGCGGCGGCGGCAGTATGGGAGGAGCGCGTGAGTGCGGTGAACGGGGAACTGAGCACGCTGACGCGACAACGCCAAGATCAGGCGATGGCCCTCAACGAAGCGGCAATGATGCGTCTGAACCAGGACATCGAAGAGCGGCAGGTGCAGCTGCAACGGCTCAACGACGATGCACGCCGCGAGCTCACCCGGCTAGAACAGCAGGTGACGGTCGATGTCAATACTCGCCTCGGTCCGTTGATCGAACAGTTCGCCAAACAGCGCAACCTCGATTTGATCTTGGATTCGGCCCGCATGCAGGGCATGCTGTACTTCAAGAATTCACGCGACCTGACCGATGATTTCTTGGCGCTGGTAAACTCGGTTACCCCAGCGCCGTCACAACAGTAGCGGTCCGCAGGCCTGCCGGCGGGGAAGGCAGACCGGGGACCGTAGTTCTGGATTCGACTAGAGATTGCCCGCGAGGCAGGGGAACCGCTGTCGGCGTTCGCGTCGGTGGAGGAAAGTCGGGACTCCTAGGGCAGCGTGCTGGGTAACGCCCAGTGGGGGAAACCCCGGGAAAGTGCCACAGAGAACAGACCGCCTCCGGCCCTCGGGCCGGCGGTAAGGGTGAAACGGTGGGGTAAGAGCCCACCAGTGCCGGGGGTGACCCTGGCAGCTAGGTAAACCCCACGTGGAGCAAGGCCAAATAGGAGAGCGACGAACCGGCCCGGTTCATGCTCTCGGGTAGGCCGCACGAGGCGCCGGGAGATCGGCGTCCCAGATTCATGGTTCCCAGCCCGGCCTCGCCGGGTGAACAGAATCCCGCTTACTCGCCTCGCGGGCCTTGTCTTTGGCGCAGCAGCCCGCTGCAGAAGAAGTGGTGCGGGCCGCGCGCCGGTCAGAACGGGATGTCGTCGTCGGTGACCGGGGTGTCGCTCTGCCCGCTCGGCCCGCTCGGTGCGTCCGGTGCGTCCGGTGCGTCCGGGGGGCCGGATGAACCGAAATCACCTTCGCCGTGCCGGCTGCCGAGCAGCTTGACGAGCTCTGCAATCACCTCCGTGGTGTAGCGCTTGTTGCCGTCGCGATCCTCCCAGTCCCGCGTCTGCAAGCGCCCCTCAATGTAGAGCTGGCGGCCCTTGGAGGCGTATTGGTTGACCACCTCTGCGGTCCGACCCCAGGCGACGACACGATGCCATTCGGTCTCTTCCTGCCATTCGCCATCGCGGTCCTTGCGCCGGCGATTGGTGGCGAGAGAGAAATTGGCCACCGCGGTACCGCTGGCGGTATAGCGGAGCTCAGGGTCTCGACCCACGTGCCCGACGAGAATCACCTTGTTGATCATGTCTCGTGTTTCCTTTAGCTGCTAACGAACCCCCCAATGCTCTGAAACCGGAGGCCGACGATGGTTCTCATTGCAGGTGAGACGGCCACGGCCTGTTAATTCTGCATCTCCTCACAGCTCGACGGCCGGTCGGCGCCGAGTTTTGCGAGCTCGGCGCATGCCAGGAAGGCGGCGTCGCTGGTGACGTAGGCCCGGATGAGTCGTCGGAACGCCCCCACGGCTGCTTCCCGGTTGCCCTGCTGCTGCACGATCAGCGCGTCGTTCAACAGCGCGTCGGGCACCAAGTCGCTACTCGGATACTCGCGAATCAGCGTCTGGTACGACTTCCTGGCCGCCTCATTATCGCCGGCCGCCGCCTGACACTCCCCGATCCAGTAGCGCGCGTCGTCGGCCCGATCAGAGGTCCCGAAACGGCGCAGGTACTCCTCGAAGCCCTGCACACAGAGGTCAAAGTTGCCTCGCATGTAATCTGTGTAGGCGCTGTTGTACAGACTCGTCGCCTGGCCGGTCGTCACCGGCGTTTCGCCCCGCGGGGTCGCCAGTGTGCGCGCTCCCCGCGGCGGCGGCATTGCGGTCCCCACTTGCGGCGTCGCGTTCGACACT
>JACZXM010000046.1:2464-10767 GCA_022571615.1 Acidobacteriota bacterium
GCCGGTGGCTACCTGCTCGCTGAGGCGGGAGATGCGATCGTCGAGCTCGACGATTTGCTCCTCGAGCGCGGTCACCTCGCGCACCATGGAGCGCAGATCCTGGCCACGATCGGCGGACTGAGTACGGAGCGGCCGCAGGGCATTATCGAGCTCCTGCCGGACCTGCACCAGACGGGCAACTATGTTCTCTTGTGCCGTCTGCAGGTCCGCGATCTGGGCCTCGATTGCCGACTGTCGCGACTCCACCGCAACCACGCGCTTCTCGAACGACGAGCAACCGGTCAGGAGCCCGCAGAGCGCGATCATCGTGGCGGCCGGAGCCAGTGCTCGATGTCGGAACTTCACCGTTACCAGACTCATCACACTTCCACCACGGTCTGCTAGATCTCCTATCAAGAAAACGGGGGCGGGCCTGTCGACCAAGCCCGCCCCGATCGAAGCTCCAGCTCAGGGATTGGTGGTGCCAGCAGCGACGGCGACGAACTCGGCGCGCCGGTTCTGGGCCCATGCTTGCTCGTTGCTACCCGAGGCCGCGGGACGCTCCTCTCCGTACGAGACGGTCTCGACTCGTTCCGACCCGATGCCGAGTGAGATCAGGTAGTCGCGAGTCGCCTGGGCACGGCGTTCGCCAAGCGTTTGGTTGTACTCACGCGTGCCGCGCTCATCACAATGGCCTTCGAGAAGAATCCGCACGTCGGCATGATCGCGCAACCAGACCGCGTTCTCCTGCAGCGTGGCGCGCTGGTCACCCCGGATCTCCGCCCGGTCGAAGTCGAAGTGGATCGTCTTGAGCAGACGCTGTGAGTTGATCTCCGCGATCGTCAGGAAGGTCTGCGGGACGGGAGCAGCCTCCTCCCATTCATCGGCCGCGAGCGGCTCGACTGCCGGTTCAGGAGCGGGTACTGGGGCCGGTGCAGGCGGCGGCGGTTGTGGCACCGGTGCTGGCGGCGCTTCCTTCCTGCATGCAGGAAGGAAGGCCACGAGTAGGGCCAATGTGACCAGGGCAAGACGAGTGGCGGGTAGGCGGCTGCGCATCGAGGTTCCTCCTTCAATTGCACGGGGTCAGGGGCGGTCTCCCCACGTCGGTGTCATGTTCTCTCCGGTCGCCGTCAACATGCGCTGACGGGAACCATCCAGGCCCATGACCCAGATCTGTATGCTGTCGTTACGGGCCCATTCGAAGGCGATCTGCCGACCGTCCGGGGACCATGCAGGAGCTTCCTTGCGGCCACGGCCACGTGTCAACTGCAGGACCCGGTCGGTCGTGAGATCGTACATGAAGATATCGAAATTGTTGCTCCCCGTCGAGGCGGTGAAAGCAATCAGCTCGCCGCGCACCGGCTGCCACGCCGGGTCGTCCTTTTGCCCGCCGGGCGCGAACAGCCGGCGGGTGTTGAGTCCGGTCGCATCCATCTCGTAGAGCTGTTGGCTGCCGCTGCGGTCGGAAACGAACACGATTCGGCGCCCGTTGGGCGACCAGGCGGGCGAAAAGTCGGCGGCCGGGTTGCGGGTCAGGCGCTGCAGTTCGCTGCCGTCCGGGCGTACTGTGTAGATCTCGGAATTACCTGCACAGCTGGAAGCGAGGGCAATCAGGGCCCCGTCGGGCGAAAAGGAAGGCCCGGTGTTGGTGCCCTTGCAGGTGACCACCGCGCGTGGCTGACCGCCGCTGTTGAAGATCATGTCGATCTCCGCCCTCGGTATGCCCCGGTGGACGCGGTAGGACTGATAGGCGATGCGATCGGATGTTGGCGAGAACGAGGGAGACAGGGCGATGGATGCGTCGTGGGTCAGGCGCCGCTGGCGCTGGCCGTCGGCATCCATGATGAAGAGTTCTTGCTGCGGTGTTCCCGGGGGAGCCTCGCGGTCCGAAACGAAGGCGATGCGGGTGGCGGCAACCCCTCGGATACCGGTGTAGTGCAGGACCGTCTCGTCGTTAAACTCGTGGGCGAGGCGGCGCACGCGATACGCGACAGCGCTTGGCGACAGCCCCTCGAGTGCCTGGGTGTAGCGCTTGCCCGTGACCTGGCGTCCGGTGGCCACGTCGAAGGCACGAAACTCTACCACCACCCGTGCCTCCTGAACCGACACCACCCCGGTGATCAGAGCTCGAGCTCCAGATTGCCTCCAAGCCGCCCAGGGGATCGCCTCGCTGGGTGCGGCACCCGGGTAAACGCGTGGATCGACCATCTCGAACACCATCGACCAATCGAGATCGTTCCACAGGACGTCGTGCAGCAGGCGGGCATGCTCGGCGGCGCCACTGCGGGCCTCGAGCGCCGGCAACGCCAGCTTGATCGGTGCACCGCCACGGCTGCGAAGCTCGAGCTGGACCTCCTGGTCCTGTTGGGCGGAGGCCGCCGGATCGACGGGCGGCGAGAGCAAGAACCCGACAAGGGCGCACAGGAGGGCGAGACGACGAAGAATGTTACTCCTGGACAAACGCAAAACGCACTCCGAGTGATTGCCCCTGGTACTCGCGGGGCAGAGGGGGGAAGGGCGCGGCAGAGGCCACAGCACGGAGCGCCGCCTGGTCGAAAAGTGTGTCCCCCGAGCTCGTGTCCACCCGCGGCTGGACCTGCAGGCGGCCGTTGCGTCCAATGCGGAAGAAGACCCCGACCCGCCTTTCGCGTGCGTAGGCCCCGCGGGCGGGGATTTCCCAGCGGGCACCGATCATGTCTTTGATACGCAGCACATAGTCTACGAACGGGAACTCCTCGACGGTGATGTTCTGCTGACCGGACTCGGTCCCGGTAAAGTCGATGGTGCGCCGGGCGCTCTGCTGCCGCGGTCGCGGAGGCTGGGTCGTGCGTCGAGCAGCCTTCTGTGGCTGCCTGCGAGCCTCCTCCTCACGGCGCTTGCGCTCTTCCTCTTCCCTTTGCTTGCGCTTCTCCTCCTCCCGCCGGCGCCGCTCTGCCTCTTCGCGCTGGCGCCGATCTTCTTCCTCCGCCAGTCGCCGGCGCTTCTCCTCCTGCTCGCGCCGTAACTCCTCGATGCTGCGCGGGATCGGCTCGGGCTCGGTGGTTACCACCGGCAACGGCTCCGGTTCTTGTGGCTCGGGCTCGGGTTGCTGCTCTTCTTCCTGCGGGGCGGCCGGCGCCGCAGGCTCGGGCTCGGGAGGGGGCAGCCGGATCAGCCGTACCGACGTGATGCGCGGGGTGAGAATCGGCTGCGGCCACAATCCGGGCCCGAAGACGACAGCCAGCAGGACCAGCAGATGCACGCCGGTGGAGGAGATGAGCGCGGCGCGGAACCGCTGCTCGTGCTCCTGTTTGACCGCGATCGCCTGTTGCACCGGATTCGCCATGCTCTCAGGTTACCAGGATGGCGGCGCTGATCAGCGGCTCTGGGGCAGCGGCTCGGTCACCAGTCCGATGTCGGCCTGCAACGACTCCAGCACCGCGATCACCTTCATGACGGTGCCGTAGTCGATCCGCTCGTCGCCGTGGAACAGCACCGTCCGTCCGGGTCGGATCAGGGGCGATAACCGCGCCTCGAGGTCCTCGAACGGTACCGCCTCGCCATTGATCAGCGCGCGCCCGTCAGCCGTCACCGACACGATGAGCAGCGTTTCGGGCAGGCTGTCCATGCGCTGGGTGCGCGGCAGTCGTACGTCCGCGCCCTGGACCATCATCGGGGCGGTGATCATGAAGATGATGAGCAGAACAAGGGAGACATCCACCAGCGGGGTGATATTGATGTCCGAGAGGACGCGCTCCTTTTCCTCGAACCAGCCGCCGGTCATCTCCCTGCCTCGCTCTGCCAGGTCTTCTGCACGACGTTCAGGAACTCGAGCCCGAAGTCCTCCATGTCACGGGAGAGGTCACGGATCCGACCATGCAAATGGTTGTACGCGATCAGGGCAGGAATTGCCGCCGCCAGGCCGCCGGCCGTGGTGATGAGCGCCTCGCTGATGCCAGGCGCCACGATCGCCAGGTTGGCCTGACCGAAGGTTCCGATAGCCTGAAACGCGTTCATGATGCCCCACACGGTTCCGAACAAACCGATGAATGGCGTCACCGAGCTCGTGGTGGCGAGAAACAGCATGCCGCGCTCCAGATGGCCCCGCTCGTCGTGGGCCGCCCGCCTCAGCGATCGCTCCATCGAGTCCAGGTCGATGCGCGCTGCGCGAGGCTGGCCTGCGGCCTGTGTGCGGGCAGACCCCTCAAGCTGCGAGGAGATCTCATTGTAGCCCGCCAGGAAAAGCCCGGACAGAGGCGAGGTGTCGAGGTCCTTGGACGCGGTGTGGACATGAGAGAACTTGGAGCTGCTTCGGAATACCTCCAGAAAACGCCCGCTCTGCCGTCGTGCCTTGCGGTACAACAAGACCCGGTCGACGATCACCGCCCAGGAGAAAACCGAAAAAAGCCCCAGGATCAGGAGCACGACCTGGGCCAGCGGTCCGAGTGTACGGATCAGCGCAAGCACGCCCGGGGCCACGAAATCTGCCTGCAACAGGAGCAACGACGGCCTCACCCGATCCGAGGAGTACCAGCGCCGCCGCCAAGCCCACCCTTGCCGGCAGCAAACCGAATCAAAGCTACCACAGCGCTCGATTGGTGTCACCAATGCACACGGACGGTTAAACGATCGCATTCGGTGGTCGGGCTGCTATATTGGGGCGATCCTCCGGCCAGCGGCGATCGGTGGCCGTCTCCTAGCTCGGGCCCGCGTTCTGATGTTGTCCTACCTGCGAATCCGCAACCTCGCTCTGATCGACGAGGTCGTGGTCGAGCCCGGCGCCGGCCTGACGACCTTGACCGGTGAGACCGGGGCCGGCAAGTCGATTCTCTTGGGCGGGCTAGCCCTGCTCGCCGGCGAGCGAGCATCGCTAGGGCAGATCCGGCAAGGCGCTACAGAGGCCGTCATCGAGGGTGTGTTCGACATCACCGGCGCCGTGGCGTTGCTCGAGATGCTCGAACAGGAGGGCCTGGACAACGAGGAGGGCAATCTCCTGATTCGCCGGACCGTCTCCGCCTCGGGCAGCCGCGCCTATGTCAACGACAGGCTCGTGACGCTCGGTTCCCTGCGTCGATTCGGCGGTCGCCTGGTGGAGATCGTCGGCCAGCACGAAAACCAGACCCTACTAAGGGCTGCGGCGCAGCTCGATCTGCTGGATGACTTTGGCGGGCTCGGGCCGCAGCGCTGCAAGGTGGCTGAAGCGTACGCCGCCGCGATGGAGCTGCACACCCGGCTGGAGGCCTTGCGGTGCGACGTGCGCGAGCGGGCGCAACGGGTCGACACGCTGCGCTTCCAGGTGAGCGAGATTCGTTCCGCGGGCCTGTCGGCGGAGGAGGAGACCGAGCTGAGCGCCGAGCGCCAGCGCCTGCGCCACGCCGAAGAGCTGGCTACGGCTTCCTCCGAGGCCCTGGAGTTGCTGTACGAACGCGACGGATCGGTGGTGGAGCAGATTGGGCGGGCGCGCGATTGCCTGGCCGCCATCGAGCGGCTGGATCCGGCGGCGGAGCCCTGGACCAAGGAGCTCGACGAGGCGCGCTTCGGGGTCGAGGAGCTGTCGCGTCGACTGCAACCGTATCGCGACACGTTGCGGGCCGACCCCTCGAGGCTCGGCCAGATCGAGGACCGGCTGGCGGCGATTGACGCGCTGCGGCGCAAGTACGGTGACAGCGTCGAGGACATCCTCGCCCGCGCCGACAGCGCCGAATGCGAGCTCGCATCGCTGGAGAATCGAGATCAGCAGATCGAGTCGGCATCGGCCCGGTCGCGAGAGGCGCTGGGCACCTACGACCGCGAGGCGGCCGCGCTCACGTCCGGGCGCGAGCGCGTTGCGGGCGAGCTCCAGGAGCGCATAACCGCCGAGCTTCAAGAGCTTGGGATGCGCGGTGCCCGCTTCGGCGTCCGGCTTCGGCCGAGCGCGGCAGAGAGTGTGAGCGGGCTACCGCCGGGGGCAAGCCGAAGCGGATACGAGAGTGTAGAGTTTCTGTTGGCGGCCAACCCCGGCGAGCCGTTGCAGCGCCTGGCGCGAGTCGCGTCGGGAGGCGAGCTATCGCGGGTCTTGCTGGCGCTCAAGCTGGCCGAGGTGCAGGGCGGTTCGGGGCAGACACTGGTGTTCGACGAGGTCGACGCCGGCGTCGGCGGCGGCCGTGTGGCCGAGTGTTTGGCCGAGCGGCTGGTGCGCCTCGGGGGCTCGCATCAGGTGTTGGTCGTGACCCATTTGCCACAGATTGCGGCGCGAGCCGAGACGCATTTGCGCGTCAACAAGGAAGAGCAGGGTGGGCGTACGCAGGTGCGGGTCGGATGCCTGGAGGCCGAGGCCCGCGTCGACGAGTTGGCCAGAATGCTCGGTGGGCTGCAGGCCACCGAGAGCGTGCGTGAGCACGCGCGCGATCTCCTGGGTGAGCGCAGCTAGCAGGCGGCCTGCTGAACCCGTGCGGGCGCCCGCTACGAGGACGAGATGACGAAGAGAATCGGTGTGGTCGGGGGCAGTGGTCTGTATCAGATGGACGCGCTCGAGGTCCACGATGAGGTGACGATCGACACCCCGTTCGGTTCGCCGTCCGACTCCTTCATCCTCGGGGAGATCGAGGGCAAGCCGGTCGCCTTCTTGGCACGTCACGGGCGCGGGCATCGCTACAGTCCATCTCAGGTGCCGTACCGGGCCAACATCTACGGCTTCAAGATTTTGGGCGTCGCCAACCTGCTCTCGATAGGCGCTGTCGGCAGTCTGCGGGAACCCTTGCGCCCAGGCGACATGGTCGTGCCCGACCAGTTCATCGATCGCACGATCAATCGGGTCGCCACGTTCTTCGACAAAGAAATCGTGGCCCATGTCTCCTTCGCCGATCCCGTGTGCCCGGTGCTGTCGAGGGTCCTGGTCACCGCATGCGAGCAGGTCGGTGTCCGGTGCCATCGAGGCGGGACCTACCTGTGCATGGAGGGGCCTCAGTTCTCGACCCGGGCGGAGAGTCACCTGTATCGATCGTGGAACGCCGATCTGGTCGGTATGACCAACCTCACCGAGGCCAAGCTGGCGCGCGAGGCGGGAATCGCCTATGCAACGCTGGCCATGGTCTGTGACTACGACTGCTGGCACGAGACCCACGAGGACGTAACCGCCGAAATGGTGATTGCGGTGCTAACGAAGAACGCCACCAACGCACAGCAGGTGATCCGAGCAGCGGTCCGGCAATTGGATGCCAGCGCCGAGTCGTCGTGTGCCGGGGCGCTGCGCAACGCAATCATCACCCCGCGCGAGGCGATCTCCGATGAGGCCCACCAGCGGCTGGCACTGTTGCTCGACGCATAATCTCTGACCCCCACGCGATCGAAGGCTCGAGGAGCCCTATCAAGACGGAAGCAGGAGACGATCGATGAGCATTGTCGTCGTCGGATCGGTGGCGTTCGACAAGGTGATCACACCGTACGGGGAGGCGGAAAAGACGCTCGGAGGAGCGGCCACGTATTTTTCGGTCGCGGCGTCATATTTCTGCCCCGTGCAGGTGGTCGCCATCGTGGGGGAGGATTTCGGAGACGAGCATGCCGCCGTGTTCGAGGATCGGGGCGTTGATACCGCCGGAATCGTCCATGCCGAGGGCAAGACCTTCTACTACGGGTGCGAGTATTCCTGGAACCTGAACGACCGCACGACGCTGTTCACCGAGCTCAACGTGTTCGAGCGATTCGAACCGGATCTGCCGGCCGCCTATCGCCAGGCACCGTACGTGTTCCTGGCCAATATCGACCCCGAGCTCCAGTTGTCGGTGCTCGAACAAGTCGAGTCTCCGCGCCTGATCGCCATGGACACGATGAATTTCTGGATCGACGGTCGTCTCCAGGCGCTGCAGCGAACCCTGCGGAGAGTCGATATCCTGGTGATCAACGATGAGGAGGCACGCCAGCTCGCTGACACTTACAATCTCGTACAGGCGGCGGCGAACATCCGCGAAATGGGCCCCAGCGCGGTGATTATCAAGCGCGGCGAGCATGGAGCAACGGCGTTTCTGGGCGATGAGATCTTCACGGTTCCGGGCTATCCGCTGCGCGAGCTGGCCGATCCGACAGGGGCAGGGGACACGTTCGCCGGTGGCTTGATGGGCTATCTGGTCAGGACCGGCGACCACACTCCAGAGGGGCTGCGCCGGGCCATCGTGGCGGGCAGCGTGATGGCCTCCTTCTGCGTCGAGCGATTCAGCCTCGAAGGGATCACCGGACTGCAGGACGAGCAGATCGCGACCCGTTACCGTGCCTTCCAGAGGCTGACGTGCTTCGGCGACCTCTAGCAGGCCGTGGTGGAAGTGTGATGGGTCTGGCAAGTGGGAGTTACGGGTGAGGGCAAGGAGCGAGGA
>JACZXM010000047.1 GCA_022571615.1 Acidobacteriota bacterium
GAAGGGCGCCGGGGACTTGCGGGCTGATGCTGCGTTGGGCCTCGTCTCCGATGTCCCTGCATCGCCTTCCTCGGCCCGCCTTGCCTGAGCCCGCAATTCCCCGGCGCGCGACCCACGCCACTTCTGCCACGGGCTGCTAGACGACGGCGACCTTCTCGTCCACCACCTGACCGTCAAAGAGATGGATCGTGCGCTCGGCGTGCTCCGCCCAGCGCGGGTCGTGGGTTACCATGCAGATGGTCGCGCCGCCGTCATGAAGTTCCCCCATCAGGTCCATCACGGCGGCCGCGTTGCCTGAGTCCAGATTTCCCGTGGGCTCGTCGGCGAGCAGGATCGAAGGATCACCGCACACGGCGCGCGCAACCGCAACTCGCTGCTGCTGACCACCCGATAGCTGGCTCGGCATGTGTTTGGCGCGGTGGGTCATGCCGACGCGGTCTAGCGCCGCGTTGACGCGCTCGCGGCGCTCCGAAGACGACATGCCACGGTAGGTGAGCGGCAACTCGACGTTCTCGTACACGTTGAGGTCGCCGATCAGGTTGAAGCTCTGGAAGATGAAGCCGATCTCCCGGTTGCGGACCCGGGCGCGCTCGGAAGCGGTGAGGTTCGAGACGTCGTTACCGTTGAGCCAGTAGGTGCCCTCGGTCGGAGTGTCCAGCAGGCCGAGGATCGACAGTAGCGTGGTCTTACCTGAACCCGACGGACCGGCGATCGAGACGAACTCGGCAGGACGAATGTCGAACTCTACGTCCGACAGGGCGTGCGTCTCGACCTCCTCGGTCAGGAATACCTTCTTGATCCCCTGCATCTTGATCAGTGTTTCGCTCATCGTAATCTTCCTTTTGCTTGGGCCTTGGGGAATGCACGTAGCCGTCGTTAGCGGATGCGGACCTTGTCGGAGGCGTCGTAACGCGACATGTCCGAGAGGATGATCTCGTCGCCGACCTCGAGACCCTCGAGCACGACGATCTTGTCGACCGAGCTGGGGCCGAACCGGACCGTTGCGCGTATCGCTTCGGTGCCGTCGGCAATCAACTTGAACAGGCCCACCGCCTGGTTCGCCTGACCGTACGCCGGTCGATCCACGAACAGCACGTCGCTGAGGCGCTCGATCTCGATACGGCCATCGACGCTCAGGTCGGGGCGGGCGTTGGGAGGCAACTCGTCGGCCAGCAGCTCGACATCGACGGTCACCGTGCCGTTGACCACGGCGGGGTCGATCCGGATCACACGACCCGGAACGATGCCGTTGCGGGTGTCGATACGTGCCGCCTGTCCGATCACAACCTCTCCGGCTTGGGTCTGGGCGATTCGCAGCTGGGCCTTGAGGCGTTTGGGGTCCACCACCCGGGCCAGCTCGGTGCCCGGCTGAACCTGCTGCCCCTCTTCGACCGGTACGGATTGCAGCACTCCGGTGATCGACGGTCGAACCAGCAGGGCGTCGAGATCGCGGGAGCGCAACTCGGATTCTGCCTTGCGCTGGTCGACCTGGGCGCGCTGCCCCGCTAGCTGCGCCAGGTTGGATTCCTCCATCTTGGCCAACCGTGTCTCCTCGATCTGAAAGCGTGTCTGGGCTGCTTCGGCCTGCGACTTCGACATCAGCATCGTGATCTGAGAGGTCAAGCTCTCCTCGAACAGCTGCTTGTCGCGGTCGGCCTTCATGCTGGCCTGGTTGTACAGGGCTTCCACCTGTGCCACCTGCGACTGCTGCTGCAGCTGGGCCTGCTCGAGGCTCACGCGCAGCTGCGTGAAGCCGGCTTCGGCCCGGCGCCATTCCCACTCCGCGTTCTGGACCGCCAGCTCGAGGTCGGGGTTCGACAGCACCATGATCACGGTATCGGGCGTCACCAGGGCCCCGGGCTCGATGAGCACGCGCTCGATGCGTCCGGCAGTGCGCGCCGACACGAAGAGGATGTCCTCGGGCACCAGCGTGCCGGGCCCCCGCACCATGCGCAACAGCTCGCCCCGCTCCACGGTTCCGGTCCACACGGTCGCAGACTCGACCGTCGGGGCCGCGGCCTCCAAAGTAGACACCCAGATCGTCATCGCGACCAGGGCGATCACACCGAGCGCGCTGTAGATGTACTTCTTTATCTTCTTGGGTGGCTCGCGCTTGATATCGACCATTCGTGCTTCGCTCGTAGGAAGTGACAGCAGAACCCGGGAGAGTGCCACGCAAACACCATGCCAGGCGATCCGATTGTACCCGGTGCCTGAGTTCATTGTACGTCAAGCACTGGGAGCGTTCATCTGAGGGCAAAGAGCGGCGGTCTTGTTCGCTTGTGGGAAGCTCCAATCCCGGATTCGGACACCCGCCCCGGGGACAATGGTGCTTCGGCCGGGCGGATCTCGAGCGTTTCTCGCGGCTGCTATGCTTAGTTACTTCCAATCAGGGAGGGAGCCTTTGCGCGAGACGGATCGAATGCACCTTTTCATACCCGGTCCTGCCGGAGCCGACCCCAAGGTTCTCGAGGCCCTCGGGGGGCCGATTCGACCGCATTACGGCGCCGAGTTCGTCGCTGCCTACAATCTGTGCCGCGACCGGCTGCGGCGGCTATTGCGGACCGACAACGACCTGTACTTGATCGTCGGGCCCGGCACGGCCGCGCTAGACGCCGCCATGGCCAGCATCCTGCCCGACGGAGCAAGGGTGCTGGTCGCCGCCAACGGTTTGTTCGGCCACCGGCTTGCCAGCATGGCTCGCGCCCACCGCAGCCAGGTGGAGGTGCTGGAGTTCGCCCCCGGTGAGCCCATCGACGCCGAGCGCGTGATCGAGCGCATGCGACGGGAGCCCCGTCCGGCGGCCGTTGTCTGGGTGCACCACGAAACCTCCACCGGAGTGCTCAACCCGGTGGAGCCGATTGCGCGGGCTGGCCGCGACCTCGGCGTCCTGTCGATCATCGATGCGATCTCGTCGCTGGGCGGCACGGAGCTCGATGTCGGCGGATGGGGTGTGGACATTTGCGTCAGCGTGCCCAACAAAGTCCTGGCCGCCGCGCCCGGCCTGGCCCCGATCTCGGTCAGTCCCCAGGCGTGGGCCGCGATCGATGCCAACCCGGACACTCGCGGGTGGTACTTGGATCTTCGGACCTGGCGCCAGTACGACGCCAACTGGGCCGACTGGCATCCGTACCCGACGACGGTTCCCGGCGGCGTGCTCGATGCGCTCAACACGACCCTGGAGCAGATCCTCGAAGAGGGCCTCGAGCGGCGAATCGAGCGCACTTGGCAGGCCGCCGACCGCGTTCGCGCGGCGCTGCGCGGGATGGGATTCTCGATGTTCGTGCCCGATGAGCACGCTTCGCCAATCACCACCGCGGTGCACGCACATCCGGAGCTACCGGTACCAGAGCTAGTCGACACGCTGCGCAGCCGCTACGGAATCTACATTTCCGGCGGTCTCGGCGATATGGCGACCGGGATCTTCCGGATAGGCCACATGGGCACGGCGATCGAATCAGCCGAGAACGACCTGCTGCTGGCCGCGTTCGAGGAGATCATGCAGGAGCGCGGGCTGGTGCTTCAAGAGCAAAGCGCCGGCATCGAGGGAGCTGCTTAGCTCCTCGAAACCGGTGCTTCAAGACGTTCCGATGGCTTGGCCCAGCAGCCCTTGGCGGTGTAACCAGACCTAACCAGACCCATCACACTTCCACCACGGGCTGCTGACGGTCAGGAAATAATCTCGTATTCGTACTCTGCGACCGAGGCGACGACTCGGTTGGCGTCGTCCCAGACGAACGTCCCGGTTCCGGTGACGCGCTTGCTTGCGGCGGGCGCGATCAAGACAGATTTGGTCTCGCTGCGGACCACCGCGTCGTTCTCGTCCAGGAACTTGAATTCAAGCGTGATTCGAAGCGTGGCCGTGGTGTCGTTCGTCACACGTGCGAACCACGTGTAGTCCGCGTTCTCGGCCGTGGTTGTCGTCCAGTCGAAACCATCGTCGGAGATGATGATGTCGCCGACGAGCTGCGGCTCCTGGGGCTCTTCCGGTTGCGGTTCCTCAACGGGCGTGGGCTCCGCCTCGGGTTCCGGCTGCGGATCGGCGGCGGGCTCCTCGGCGACCGGTGCGGCAGCGGGCTCCTCGGCGCCGCCGCAGCCGATCGAGAAGGGCGCTAATACCAGCAGCGCTACCAGCCAGATCGTGCGGATGCGTCGCGACATCTTGCTTGTACTCCTTGGCGAGCGGGCTCTTGAGATCGGTTCGACTGGGGGGCAGCCTGCGGCTCAGGTGCGCTCGACACCGAGCCCTCGCAGACCCGCCCGACACGTTACAGGACGAACAGCGACTATGGTAGCCTGCTCGAGGTCGTCGACCAGCGGCGATAGCCCGTCTGACCCGGTTTCACCCTCCTGTTTCCTTCGCCCCCGATCCTTCCATTTGAGAGCCTAGCATGTCCGAGAACCCGTCCACGCTGATGTCGCAATCACGCCTGCACATCGAGCTCGCCGAGCGCTGGGGAGCTCGCAACTACGCCCCGTTGGCGGTGGTGCTGACCCGCGGCGAAGGCGTGTGGGTATGGGATGTTGACGGCACCCGTTATCTGGATTGTCTGGCGGCGTATTCGGCCGTCAACCAGGGCCACTGCCATCCGCGGATCGTCGAGGCGCTCAAACTCCAGGCCGGCCGGATCACCCTTACCTCGCGCGCCTTTCACAACGATCGCATGGGCCCGTTTCTGCAGCAGCTGTGCGAGTTGATGGGGTACGCCAAGGCGTTGCCGATGAACACCGGGGCCGAGGGCGTCGAGACCGCGATCAAGACCACGCGCAAGTGGGGCTACACGGTCAAGGGCGTGCCGGAGGATGCGGCGGAGATCATCGTTGCGGAGGGCAATTTTCACGGTCGTACGACGACCATCGTGAGCTTCTCGACCGATTCTCAGGCGCGGGCGGGATTCGGGCCCTTCACCCCCGGCTTCAAGGTCATACCCTACGGCGAGCTCGCGGCGCTCGAGGAGGCCATCGGACCCAATACGGTGGGGTTCTTGGTCGAGCCGATCCAGGGCGAGGGCGGAGTGGTGATGCCGCCCGACGGCTATCTGGCCGGCGCGGCAGAGCTTTGCCGCCAGCATCGGGTGCTGCTCATTGCCGATGAGGTGCAGACCGGCCTCGGTCGCACCGGCAAGTTGCTGGCCTGCCAGTGGGAGGATGTCCGGCCCGACGTGCTGATTCTCGGCAAGGCGCTTGGCGGCGGCATGTTTCCGGTCTCTGCGGTGCTCGCCGACGAGGAGATTCTGGGCGTGTTCGAGCCCGGCGACCACGGCTCGACGTTCGGCGGCAATCCGCTGGCAGCGGCGGTCGGCATGGCGGCGCTTTCGGTGTTGGTGGACGAGGGGCTGGTCGAGAACGCCGCCGAGCTCGGCCCCTGGCTCATGGACCAGTTCCGGGCATCCGGATCGCCGCATGTCGAGCAGGTGCGCGGCCGTGGGCTGATGATCGGCGTGGTGATCAAGGAGTCCTCCGGGCCCGCCAAGCCGTTCTGCAAGGCGCTCGCGAAGCGCGGCATCCTGGCCAAGGAGACCCACGCGCAGGTGATTCGCTTCGCCCCGCCACTGGTGGTGACGCGCGAGATTCTCGAGTCCGTCCTGCCCGACATTCAGGCCGTGCTGCGGGGCGAGGGCGTCGACCTGGGCTGACCGAACAACGGACTCAGGCTCCTGCCATGGGCAATCCGCTGGTTCTGTTCTTCATGATCCTGGCGCTGGTGCTGTTGGCACTCACGGTCGGGCTGGTGCTGTACCAACGCCGCGTGTTCGAGCAGCAGAAACGACAAGTTCAGGATCTGCTGGCCGAAGCTCGCCGGCTGGCCGACGAAGAGCAGGGTGACCACAGCTAGCTGGCCACGCCACCTGTGCCACGGGTTGCTACGGGAGGGCGGGTATCGAGCAGAGTCTGCCAAGCGTGCTGAACGTCAGCCGCGGTGGTGCGGAGGTTGCCGATCGCCAGACGCAGGGCCAGGCGGCCGCGCAGTCGAGTGTGCGATAGAAAGATCTGTCCGCCGCGATTGACCCGGGCCATCAACTCCTCGTTGGCTGCGGCGTGCGGATCCTGCGGCACGGGGGCAAGGTCCGTCCCGTCTCCGGTTCCGCGGCCCGCTCCGGGCCGGTAGCGGAAACAGACCGTCGAGAGCGGCGTCGGTGCGAGCCGCTCGAAATCCGGGTGCTCATCGACCCAGCTCGCGAAGCGGGCGGCCAGCTGCATGTGGTGGCGGAGCCGCTGCTCGATCCCGGCCCGGCCGTACGCGTTCATGACCATCCACAGCTTGAGCGCCCGGAAGGGGCGACCGAGCTGGATCCCGTAGTTCATGAAGTCGACGGGCGCCGCACCGAGTCCATCGGCGTCATCCCCCTGGGCTTCCGACCGGTCGTCTCCGACATCGCTGCGCAGGTACTCCGGCACCAGGCTGAACGCCGCCCGCAGGTCGTCCGGCCGCCGCGTGTACAGGACGCTGCAACACATCGGGGTGAACAACCACTTGTGCGGGTTGACGACGATGGAATCGGCTCGCTCCCAACCGCGGAACCGTGGCCGCATGTCGGGGACAACGGCAGCTGCGCCGCCGTACGCAGCATCGACGTGAAGCCACAGGTCGAAGCGGGCGCACAGGGTCGCGATTTTCTCCAGCGGATCGATGCTCGTGGTCGAGGTGGTACCGGCGGTGGCGACCACACAGAAGGGAATCTCGCCGGCGGCGAGATCGCTGACGATGGCCGCCTCCAAGGCGTGCGGGTCCATGCTGTAATCTGCACGGGTCGGGATCTTGCGCACGCTGGCGGTTCCAAGTCCCAGCAGTAGCGCCGCCTTGTCAATCGACGAATGCGCCTGCTCCGAAGCATACAGCCGGAGCGGGGCGGCCAACGAGCCCATCCCTTCCTGACTGCTGTAGCCGGGCACGAGTTGACGCGCCGCCGCCAGTGCGCACAGGGTCGACACCGACGCCGTGTCGTTGATGATCCCGAACAGACTGGTTGGTAGCCCCAGCCAACCGGCCAGCCATTCCAAGACCCGTTGCTCCAGCTCGGTGGCGGCGGGCGACGTTCGCCAGAGCATGCTGTTGGGGTTGAGCGCGGTGGCCAGGGTTGCTCCGATGATGCCCGGCACCGACCCGGTATTGGCGAAGTAGGCGAAGAAGCGCGGATGGTTCCAGTGCGTGATTCCGGGCAAGATCAGGTCGTTCAGATCGGCGAGGGTCTGTTCCCAGTCCTGCGGCTCCTCCGGCCCCTGGAGCGGCAGCGCGGCCAGCAGGTCGCCGGGACGAGTGCGGGCCAGCACCGGCAGGTCACGGCTCGAAGCGAGCAGCTCGACGATCCAATCGATCGCCGAGTAGCCCCTGCGGCGAAGCTCTTCCGGTGACAGATCACCGAGCTCGGAAGGTTCGCTGGCGGAGCTCATCGGGCCTCGGACGTGGGTGCGACGGGAGCAGGGTGGGCGAAGCTAGCAGGCACGAATTGCCATGGCCGGCCCGCCGCAGATTCTATCCGTTGCCCGTCGCGCTCGTGACCTGCGATGGGGTCTCGGCGGCGAGATGGAGCAGGGGCTCGTCGAAGGTGACGGCGATGACAAACCCGTCCGCACGCGCGTCGCAGCGCAGAACACGGCCCGCCAGAAGGCAGGGCCGAACCTGGTGCCCAGCGTTGCGGAAGAAGATACTGCACACCGACCCGCTACTCACCGGCGCGTCGAGATAGGCGAGGAGGCCCGACAGACTGATGTTGAGGGTTTCGCCGCTGGCGAAGAACGGGTGCGATTCCGTTTCGAACCCGTAGATCTCCACCTGGATCTCAAGCTCAATCTCGAGCGTCGCCTCATGGCGGTCATATCGACGCTGATCGGGTCCGCTCCACAGTCTGCGCGGCATGGTCTGCGCTCCATTTCGATCGGCCAGGTGGCAGGTGCCGGTCGGCAACAGCCCTGGCATGCTTCTCATGAAGACGGAATCTATCTGCGTATTCAAGACCTTTATTTACCTTTACTAATCAATCATGGCTGATAGCGACTCCGAATCGGCGACAGCTTGCCGGGATTTGGACCTCCAGACGCACCCTGTCAACTGTTGGCCACCGAGTTGCCCAAGCAAGGGAAAAGCGACACAACGAGGCCGCGAGCCGAAGAAAGCAGGCTACGGTGGCACAACTACATCAGAGACACGAGTCGAGGTGGCTTGCGAACAGTAGATGTTGTGCCCGTGCACGGGGAGCGGTAACCGGATGGATCTGGCGAGCGAGCAACGTTGCCTCGATGCCTGTCGCGCCGGCGAGGCGACGGCCTACCGGCCGCTCGTGGATGCGTACTACCCGCGCACGGTGCGGTTGGCCCATGCGCTGGTAGGCAACGCCGAGGACGCTCGGGATCTGGCACAGGAGGCCTTCGTGGCCGCATACCGGGCTCTACCTCAACATCTGGCCGGGCGTCCCTTCTATCCGTGGTTGCGCGGCATCCTGGTGAACAGGGTCAAGACGTTCGTCCGTTCGCGCAATCGCGCCAGGGCACGACGCGAGGCGGCGGCGGAACGTCCCGGGCATTGGGCCGCGCCGCGGGCCACGGCGCCCGACAGCGGGGTCCGAGACCTGGTTCAGCGTGCCCTGGCGGAGCTTCGCGAGGATGAGCGTAGCCTGCTGGTTCTCAAGCACGTGGAGGGCTATACGTACGACGAGCTGGCCGCCGTGCTGGCCATACCGCGGGGAACCGTGATGTCGCGGCTGTACCGTGCCCGCAAGCGCATGCGCGACGCCCTGCACAATCTTGATCCGGGCCTGATCGAGGAGCGTAGGGGAAACTCCGAGGAGGAAGAATGATGGCGACCGAGCGACCCGGAACGGGGGGCGAGAAGCGGGCGCTCCGCTGCCAGGAGGCACGGGTCATGTTGATGGGCTTCCTTGACGGCGAGCTCTCGCCGCAAGAAGTCCGACAGATCGAGGATCACCTGGCGGTTTGCGTGGACTGTCGCAGCGAGGAGCGCGCCTACCGCCGTTTGGGGAAAGTGACCGAAGAGATGATCGAAGCAGGACGTCCGTCCGCGAATGCCGATGTGGCCTGGGCCGGAATCTACTCGCGTATCGAGCGTCGAATCGGCTGGTTCCTTACCTGGGCCGGACTGACGGTGCTCACTCTGTTCGGTCTGTGGCAGATGATCAACGGGTTCCTGCTCGACGCGAGCGCGCCGCTGGCACTGCGCGTCGGTACGGGCGGCTTATTGGCCGGCGGCGTGATCTTGTTGATATCGTTCGTTCGCGAGCGGCTCTTTCACCGGCGTACGGAACGCTATCGGGAGGTGCAGCGATGATCATGACCACATCCAACGAGATTGCGGCGGCCCGCATCGTCCAGACGCATGGTCTGGTGCGAGGCAACACGATTCGCGCCCGCAACATCGGCAGGGACATCGCCGCGGTGCTCCGAGGTCTGGTCGGTGGCGAGATTACCGAGTACACGAAGATGCTGGCCGAAGCGCGTGAGCAATCGCTCGATCGGATGGTCGAGGAGGCGCGTCAGCTGGGCGCCAATGCCATCATCGCAGTACGTTTTTCGACCTCGTACATCATGTCGAACGCGGCCGAGATCCTCGTCTACGGCACCGCGGTGACCATCGACAACAGCGAGTAGCAGCCAGCGCCTCTCAGCAATCCGCCGAGATGTCCCCTACCGAGCCCGTCTGGCGTTCCTGTGCCTCGAGCTTGCCGAGGAGCTGGTGGGCGCGATCCCGATGCTGGGCGGGCACGTGGACCTGGACCCGGCCGAGAGAGCCGAAAGCGACCGGCTCGGCGTGAAAGACGCGCGACACCAGGCCGCAGGGAATTCCCTCGCTTTCGAGATAGCCCTCGATCAGGCGCGCTTCGGTCTCGGAGGAGACGGTGCGTACCGGCACCCAGTCCTGCCCCGGTTGGGGAGGGGGCAGCGGTTCGAGCACAGCCACGAGATGAGTGCCGCAGTCGGCGCATTGCTCGATGCCCTGGCGATACTCGGTACGGCAGTCGGGACAGAACACCGGGGTCCTCCTGTCGGGTTGAGGATCGCACCCCAGCCCCGTTTCGGTGGTGCGGCCGACGCATCACGCGGTTGCAGCCGATCGATCACCCGTTGATGATACCGTCGCGCACACGCCGGCGGGATGCACACTTGCACCACGGCCTGCTAGCCTCGATCGGAGTCATGAGCGGAATGGTCCGAGCACCCCAGTTCCTCGTACTGTCATTACTGCTCGTCGCACTGGCGGTGTCGATCGGCCCGCGGCAGGCGGACGCAGCCGGCCAAGGGGCACTCCCGACGCCCGAGTCGGTGCTCGGGTTCGCCGTCGGAGACGATTTCCATCTCGCCTCCTACGACGAGTCGATAGGCTATTTTCAGCAACTCGCCGCGGCCAGCGACCGGCTCGAGCTCGTACAGGTCGGTCGGACGTCGTTCGGATTGCCCTGGTACGTGGCGCTGATCTCGTCGGCCGACAACCTGAGCAACCTCGAGCGCTACCGGCAGATCGCGCAGCGTCTGGCCCATCCCGCCGGCCTGAGCGACGAGGAGGCACGAGCCCTGGCACACGAGGGCAAGGCGATCGTTCACATCGACGGGGGCCTGCACTCCACCGAGAGCGCCCACGCACGCTCGCGACCTGCGTCCGGAGTCGATGTACGCCTCTCCGTGGCAGGGCGGCTGGTGGCGGCTGCGTGACTCGGTGAAGTACATGCTCACCGCCTCGACTGCGGTCTTGGACTACGCCGCCAAGTACAAGTTCGACGTTCTCTACAATTCGGTACCAGGCCGGCCGCGACGTGA
>JACZXM010000048.1 GCA_022571615.1 Acidobacteriota bacterium
CGCAATCTCCAACGCTTCGCCACGGAAGACCGGGTGGTGGACGATAGTGTTTTGACTTTCACCCTGACCAGGGAGGGATTCCTGCCCCTACCAGTAGGTCAGAAGGTGGAGATGCGATTGGCCCATATTTTCGAGATGCGCAACGGCCAAATAAGCAAAGAGATAGCCTTTGAAATGTGGCGACCGGTTTAGCCGCCCGATTTTTGCAACCGGATTTTTTTAATGGGAGGTGTTCCCCTTGAGTTTGCGAGGTAAAGCGGCCGTGGTCGGCTTCAGCGAACTTCCCACACTGAGGAACTACCCCGGCAGAACAACCAATTCTTTGTGCTCGGAAGCCATTCGTCTCGCCATCGCCGACGCCGGCTTGAAGGTGGAGGACATCGACGGCATCACAACCTACCCCAATGCGCCCTACGGCAACGCGCAGAACATCGCAGGCTACGACATGGTGGATGACGTCCATTTGTCTCAGATCCTCCCCTTCAAGAATATCCGATGGTCCATGACCTCCACCAACCGGATGGCCGTGACCAGCATCAGAGAGGGAATCGAATTCGCGCCGTGGCGTGATCACTATCCCGAGAATGTTCCCACTCACCTGGGCTACCCGGCTCGAGCGGCCTGGTGTCGCACCCTTCACTGAAGAATTCGCAACGGGTAAAGTTCCCGCTCACTTCGGTAAATGTGATCTCGAATCCATCGACGGAAACCTGGCCGGACATCACCGCATCGAACTCGGTTCGTTCGGTGGCCGGATCAAAACCCGGAAGATCGAGGTCGTTGACCACCGAGAAAGCAATCAACGCACTTAGCGAGATCGGATTCGATTCGGTGGAACTGGAAGTGGGTGAGACGTGCGATGCGGCGCCCGAACAGATGCCAGTTACCCGCCGCCGCCAGGTTGCAGCAGGCTGTCTGGTCGCCAGCCTCGTCGAGTTGGTGCTCGGTAAATACCTGCGGGTCGACCCCGGCAGCCGTCCAACAGGCGATGACCTCCGTTCCGACGCGGTAGCAATCGGCACCGATGCACGGACCGATCGCGGCGACGCACCCGGTCGGCTCGCTGCCAAGCCTTCTCCCCATCGTGTCTACGGTTGCCGCGACGATCTGCTGGGCGATCCCACGCCAGCCGGCGTGCACCGCGGCGACCACCCCGGCACGGGCGTCCACCAGCAATACCGGCACGCAATCGGCGGTGGCCACCGCCAGGGTGATGCCCGGCCACGAGGTGATAAGAGCGTCGGCGGCGGGTCGAGCCTCGATGCGCCTGTCCTGAAAGGGTGTCAGGTCGGTCGAGGGCTCGATCACCAGCACATCGGTGCCATGCACTTGCCGCAGCCGCGCCAGCGGAGTGGGCAGACGGCGTGCGAGACGGCCGTGGCGGGTTTCGAAGGCGTGGCCGACCCCGGTCAGGCGCGCTAGCGCAGGTACCTGGAGTAGGCCGTCTCGAGCTACGGCGGAGGACCCCATCATCAACTTGCCTTGCTGGCCAAGCCGGGGCTCTCGGCGGCGATGGTCATCGCCTGGTCCCACTGGTTGATGAGCGCCGGTGCCGCCGGCCCGATCCGCAGATGGCCCCAGGGAACGGGTTCCAGCGGGTCCCGGGACCGTTGCAGCTCGGCCAGGGAAATCCCGCTCGAGCGGCTCCACTGGCGCAGCGCCTGGGGCCAGTTTCCGTACTCATGCCAGAGCTCGAGAAGGTCGGCCACGCGCCGATCGCCCCGCGACATGACCGCCTGGATCTCGGCGGCCCGAGGAGGCATGGCGTCGATCACGACGTTGGGGAGCTTGGCCACCTGGCGCCGCAGCCACCTGAGCTTGGAGCGATAAGCCTTGGCGCTAATCTGCTCCGCCCACTGCAGCGGCGTGCCGGGCTTGGGGATGAGGCAGTTGATCGAGAGCGTAATGGTGCCGATGCGACCGCGCGATCTGCATTCCTGGATCATGATCTCGCGCATGTCGGCCGCCAGCTTCACGATCGCCGCCAGATCGTACTCGGTCTCACCCGGAAGACCGATGATGATGTAGTTTTTGAGGTTCAGAGCCCCGGTGCGAAAGATCATGCGAACCTTGACGAGGATCTCCTGGTTGGTGATGCGCTTCATCACCAGGCGGCGCATGCGGTCGCTTCCGGCCTCCGGGGCGATGGTGATGGTTCTCTGGCCCGACTCTACGACCGCCCGCAGCAGCGGCTCGCGCAGGGTGGAGATGATCAGGCTCGGGCTGAAGACGCGAAAGCCGCTCTGGCGCAGGGTGGCGACGATATCCTCGATTTGCGGATGGTCGAGCAGTGCGGTTGCCACTAGGCCGATGCGGTCGGTGTGCGGTCGCCACCGTTCCGCCACTTCGAGAACATCCTCGGGCCGGTGGACGCGGAAAGGCAGGATGCTGTAGCCGACCCAGCAGTAACGGCAACCCTTGGTACAACCGCGAGCCACCTCGATGAGGGCACGATCCCCGAGCTCAACGTCGGGCGCACGGATGACGGTGGCCGCTACGCTGTGCGCTCCACCGAACCGGGCGCGGACCTTGGTCACCTGCGCGGGGGCCGGCGGTAGGGCGTCGATGCCGCTGAACCGCGATACCCCATCCCGTCCTTGCGCGTACCGCGGCACGTACAGCGCTGGCACGTAGAACCCGGGTAGCTGGGCCAGGGTGGCGAGCGCGGCCTGGCGCGATGAGGCCCCCAGCAACGTGTCGAGAAGCGGCTTCACGAGCTCCTCTCCCTCGCCCACGCAGCACAGATCCAGGAACGGAGCTACGGGCTCCGGGTTGATCGACACGGTGGCGCCGCCCATCAGCACCAATGGGTGGCGCTGGTCACGGGAACTGGTGCGAAAGGGGATCCGTGCGAGCTCGAGCAGGGTCAGGATGTTGGGGTAGTCATTCTCGAACGAGGCCGATAGGGCCATCATATCGAAGTCCGCGACCGGGGTGCGGGACTCGAGCGAAAATAGCGGGGTTCGGGTGCGCCGGTACTCGTCGAGCTCGTCGCGATCGGGCAGGAACACCCGCTCACAACACACCTCCGGATGCTCGTTGAACAACCGGTACAAGGTGTGGAAGCCGAGATTCCCCATCCCCACCCGGTAGGTATTGGGGTAGGCGAGGACGACGCGGTACCGCGCCCCCTGTCGACACCGAACCAGCGAGACTTCTCGCCGCAGGCGTTGCCGCGCGCTTTCTTGCAGGCTCATGAGAAACGATCCTATCTGAAGCGCGGCCGGTCTGCTCGGGGCTGCTACCGGACCGGTTGCCCCTGGTGCCTTAGAAACGCCGGTACTTCGAGGTCATCCTCCTCGAGGTCGAGCGAGTTGAGCGGCGCTCGTCCGCTCATGGTGCGCTGGTCTGGGGCCTGAAAGCCTGCAGCGGGCGTCGTGGTGAGGTTCGGAGCGACGCTGTCGTGTTGCGACAGAACCTGATGGCCCATGTTGGGATAGGGCTCGAAGCCGGTGGCGATCACGATGACCTTGATCGAGCCCTTCAGCGACTCGTCGATGACCGCACCAAACAGGATGTTGGCGTCCTCGTCGGCCGCCTCCTGGATGATCATGGCCGCCTCGTTAACCTCGTACAGCGTCATGTCTGGGCCGCCGGAGATATTGATCAGCACGCCACGGGCGCCGTCGATGGTGGTGTCCTCGAGTAACGGCGAATGCACCGCCGCGTGCGCCGCCTCGGCGGCGCGTTTCTCGCCGTCGCGCGTCGCGGTTCCCATGATCGCCATCCCCATCCCCGACATCACGGTCCGGACGTCGGCAAAGTCGAGGTTGATGAGGCCCGGCACCAGGATCAGGTCGGCGATACCCTGGACGCCCTGGTGCAAAACCTGATCGGCGAGGCGGAAGGCCTCGATCAGGGGGGTGTCGGCGGAAACCGTCTGCAGCAGCCGGTCGTTCGGTACCGCGATCAGAGTGTCGACCGCTTCCTGCAGCTCCTTGAGGCCAACATCTGCCTGCATCATCCGCCGCCGCCCCTCGAAGCCGAAGGGCTTGGTCATCACGGCCACTGTCAGGGCACCAAGCTCGTTGGCCAGCCGTGCGATGACCGGCGCGGCTCCAGTGCCGGTGCCGCCGCCGAGACCGCCAGTCACGAACACCATGTCGGCCCCTTCCAGAACCTCGACGATGCGGTCGGTGTCCTCGAGCGCCGCTTGGCGCCCGATCTCGGGGTTGGCGCCGGCGCCGAGACCGCGGGTAAGGTTGGTCCCGAGCTGGAGCTTGGTCGGCGCGGTGTTGGACTCGAGCGCCTGCACGTCGGTATTGGCGGCGATGAACTCCACGCCCTTGAGGCCGGCCATCATCATGCGGGTGATCGCGTTGCCGCCGCCTCCGCCAACTCCGACGACCTTGATGTACGTGGTGTGTCGCATGTTTTCACCCGGAAGCAGGGTGATCGGCGTGTCCGTCAACAATTGCTCCTGAGGGGTCGCAGCCGGACGGCCCTCGGCCTGCTGAGAATGAAGCTCCGGTTGTTCCGGCCTGTGTTCGTCGGTCATCCGTCTTCCCCCGTGCTCCTTGTCGCGCGCCGCCTGCACGCATCAGAATAAGTCCCGAATCCATTCAGCAAACCGTCCCCGTACACGCCGGTACCAGGCCGGATCCTGCAGCTCGAATCGTGATCGCGGTTCGCGATTGCGGTAGCCATACAGGGCCAAACCGACAGCGGTGGAGTACACCGGACCGGCCACGAGATCGGTGACGCCGGTGACCCCAGACGGTACCCCGACGCGCACAGGTAAACCGAACCGCTGTTCTGCGGTCTCGGCGAGCCCCTCGAGCAAGGCGCCACCCCCAGTCAGAACGATGCCCGCATGAAGCACGTCCCCGATCCCGGAACGAAGGATCTCTTCGCGCACGATATCGAGGATCTCCACAGCCCTAGGCTTAAGAATGTCACAAAGTCGGCGTCGAGGCACCAGTTGCGACCCTCTTCCTCCGATTCCGGCGACCTCGATGCTCTGATCGGCCGGCACGAGCTCCGCGAGCACGGCACCATAGCGGGTCTTGATCTGCTCCGCCTCGGCCAGCGGAGTGCGCAGCCCAACGCCGACATCGTTGGTGAAATTCTGGCCGCCGACCGGGAAGACCGCCGTGTGGCACACGGTGCCGCCATGAAAACACACCAGGTCGGTGGTGCCACCGCCAATGTCGACGAGGGCGACGCCGAGCTCGCGCTCGTCGTCGGTCAGCGTTGCCTCGCTCGATGCGAGCGACTCCAGGACCACGGCCTGTACTTCGATCCCGCCGCTGTTGGCGCAGTTGACCAAGTTCTGTACGGCCGAAACGGAGGCGACCACGAGATGGAGCTCGACTTCGAGCCGCGTTCCTGACATCCCGAGAGGGTCCAGAATGCGGTCCTGACCATCGACCACGAACTGCTGTGGCAGTAGGTGCACGATCTCGCGGTCCTTGGGCAGATCAGGATGGCTGGCGGCGTCGATGACGCGCCGAATGTCCTGCTCGGTGATCTCGCGAGCACGGCCCTCGATGGTCACCGAGCCGCGGCTGTTGAAGCCGCGGATGTGGTCGCCGGTAGCGCTGATCCAGGCACGATCGACACTGACGCCGGCGGAGAGCTCGGCTTCCTCGATCGCCGACTTGATGGACGCGACGGTCGATCCGATCTCGACCACGACTCCCCTCTTCTGACCACGGGACGGGGCGTGTCCGACGCCGACGATCTCCAGCTCGCCGTCGTCGGTCGCCTTGCCGATGACGGCACAGACTTTCGTCGTGCCGACATCGAGCCCAACGATGTAGCGATCGAGACGCGCCAACACCCTACTCCTGTGCCCCGGCTGCAGCCGCATCGGGGCCGCTTCGGACCACCACCATGTCGCGATAGCGAAGGTCCACGAGGGACCCCGGATCCGGCGGCGCGTTGGTCAGAAGTGCCTCCAAGTTGGCGGCCTTGTGATCCAAATCTTCGGCGTCGCCGATCAACAGCTCCCACGGTGCGTTGCGCGGCACCACGATCACACCTTCCGAGCACAGACGGTAGTACTCGACCGGTCCGAAGGTCTGGGGTCGCACCCCCTGGAGCCAACTTGCGATGCGGACGGCATCGTCGAACGCGGCTGCAACGGGCAGCGTCCGCGGCAGCCGCCGTGAGGCGTCGAGCGCAGGCCCCAGCTCGGCGTCGAGCCGGAGGTCGAGCAGCGCATCGTGCGGCCGGTTATCGACCGTCAACACGAGCCCATCGGCTGACACCAGAAAATGCCCGTCTCGTGCACGGATGATGGCCCAGGGCTCACGGAGCTCGACCTGGACCTCCACCGTGCCGGGCAACTGCCGGCGCAGGTGGGCCCGCTCAACCTGCGGGATCTCCTCGATACGGCGCTGCAGCGTTTCCAGATCGATGGTCAGCAGGCTGGCGTTCTCGGCGCTGGCCATGCGCTCCAGGATCGGCTGCCGGAGCTCGGAGGGGACCGAGTCCACGACCACTCGCTGCAGTTGGAAGGTGTGGTGCCGGGTCACGTAGTCATGGCTCACGTACGCGATCGCCCCGCCCAGCGCGAGGCCGGAGACGACCAGCATCAGCTGCCCGAAAACTACCAGATTGCTTCGCCGCCGCAACGCCGGGCGATTGTGCACCCGGCGCACGAACTGCGGCGGGCGGCCGCCTACCATTGCCGGATCTCCGGTTGCAAATCGACGCCCGTGCAGTCGCGTACACGGGTGCCGACGAGGTCGATAAGATCCAACACTTGGCCGGCCGTCGCGGCGCCGCGGTTGACGACGAAGTTGGCGTGCCGGCTCGAGACCTGTGCATCGCCGATGCGCAGCCCCTTGCAGCCGCTGACCTCGATCAATTGGCCGGCGCCGGGATGTCCTTCGGGGTTACGGAAAATGCAGCCGGAGTTTCGTGCCCCGACCGGTTGTCGCTCTCGCTTGGTGCGCTGCAACTGCTCGTATCGGGATCGGAGCTCGGCGGGGTCACCCTCGGAGGTTGCCACGATCACGGCGACGATCGTCACTGGCGGTGCAAGCTCCTGCGGGAAACGCAGGGTGCGATAGGTCCATCCGAGGTCCGAGCCCTCGAATCGGTGCGCCGCGCCGTCGCCGGCCACCACCTCCAGGGCGGCCACCGAGTGGGCCATGTCGCTGCCCCAGCACCCTGCGTTGCCGGCGGCCGCGCCGCCGATGGTACCGGGCAAACCGGTGCTCCATACCAAGCCGTCCAGGCCCGCATCGACGGTGCTTCGGAGGGCGCGCGCCGTCGGGGTGCCGGCCGCGAACACCGCGCAACCCGTGTCGACGCGATTTCCGTCCACCAGTTCTCCGGTGTGCAGGATGACCTCGGTGATTCCCCGATCCGAGACCAGCAGATTGCTGCCACCACCGAGGATCCGCCAGCCCAGCCCGCGTAACCCCATGAATCGAGTCAGGCGCCGTACGTGTTCGGTCCGCCGTGGCCAGACCATCAGCGGGCAGGGACCACCGACTCCCATCGACGTGTGGCGTGCCAGGGGCTCGTCGCGCGCGGTGCGCAGCGATAGCTCTGCCGCCAGGTGCCGCAGGTCGCGCAGGGCGCCGGCCGTCCAGCGCGCGACCGAAACCGGGGAATCCGTCAACAGCACCTCAATCCTCGTCTTGATCGCTGGCGACGACCTCGTCTGCCAATCCGTTCTCGAGCTTGCCAAGCCACTCACCGATTCGGCGCGACAGCTTCCAGACATCGCCGGCACCGAGGGTCACGACCAGATCGCCCGGCTTGACGATTCGAGTGACGGCCTCGAACGCGGCCTCGGCTCCATCGACATAGGTGACGTGCTTGTGTCCGTGGTCGCGTATTGCGGCCGCGAGATCCTCGCCGCTGACACCCACGATGGGCGCCTCCCCGGCAGCGTAGATCGGCAGCACCAGCACCTCGTCGGCATCGTAGAAGGCGCGGCCGAACTCATCGCGCAATAGTTGGCAGCGCGAGTACCGGTGGGGTTGAAAACATACGATCCGCCGCCGATCCCAGGCCTCGCGAGCGGCACAGAGCACGGCGCGGATCTCGGTCGGGTGATGACCGTAGTCGTCGATCACCAGAACGTCGCCGCCGGAGTGAATGCGCTGGAAACGACGGTCGGTTCCGCTGTAGGCCGACAGGGCGGCGGCGACCGTGTCCATGTCCAACTGAAGGTCGAGGGCGACTGCAACGCACGCCAGCGCGTTAAGGGCATTGTGGCGTCCTAGCACCTGGAGCTGGATCTCGCCCAGATCCCGATCGTGCGCGTGGCACCGCATCCGGGTGCCATCCGGTGTTACCTCGATCGCGCTGGCCCGAACATCGGCTTGTTGATTGAAACCGTACGTGACCAGCTTGCGGGTCACCCGGGGGATGATGTCCTGGACCTCGGGGTCGTCGAGACAGACCACACACGTACCGTAGAACGGCACCTTGTTGAGGAACTCGACGAAAGCGTCGCGCAGATGAGCAAAGTCGTCGTAGTGGTCCAGGTGCTCCTGGTCGATGTTGGTGACGATGGCGATCGTCGGAGTCAGACGCAGAAACGATCCGTCGCTTTCGTCGGCCTCGGCGACCATGAACTCACCCTCGCCGAGGCGGGCGTTGGTTCCCCAGGCCTCCAGCCGTCCGCCGATCACGACCGTGGGATCGAGTCCAGCGGCCTCGAATACCGTGGCCATCATCGACGTGGTAGTGGTCTTGCCGTGGGAGCCGGCAATCAGCACGCCGTGGCGCATGCGCATGAGCTCCGCCAGCATCTCGGCGCGCGGGATCACCGGGACGCCTGCGGCGAGCGCCGCGACCACCTCCGGGTTGGTGTCACCGACCGCCGAGGAGGTAACCACGACGTCGGCGCCCTCGACGTTGTCGGCACTGTGCCCGATCGTTACCTTGCCGCCCAGCTGTTCGAGGCGCTCGGTGATCGGACTCGGCTTGAGATCCGAGCCCGAGACACGGTAGTCGAGATTCAACAGCAGCTCGGCGATACCGCTCATGCCGATTCCGCCGATGCCGATGAAGTGAAGGTGTTGAACGCGCCTGAGCATTTTCATGTGGTCCTCGTCGTGCGCAGGATCCGATTCGTGCGAGGCTCCCGGGGATGCTGGACGGGTTGATCCGGTCCTGGCAGCCGTGCTGGATTCCCGGTTGAGACGAGTGAAAGTGCCAGCTCGGCGACCGCGGCGGCAGCATCGTCGCGGCCGCAGCCGGCCGCAGCCGCGGCCATGCTGGAGAGGCGATCACGATCGGTGGCCAGATCGATGATCTCGCGCGCCAGCGCCACGCCGTTGGCCTCCTGTTCTACCACCACCGCAGCTCCGGCGACCTCGAGCGCGGTCGCATTGGCGTGTTGGTGACGCCCGGCGGCCTGTGGAAACGGCACCAGGATCGACGGCAGACCGCAATACGCGATCTCCGCCACCGTGGTCGCACCGGCACGGGCACACACCAGATCGGCACATGCATAGGCCTCGCCGATGTTGTTGATGAACGGGGTCACGATGGCGGGAATGCCGTATTCGCTGTAGGTGCGGCGCAGAGTCTCGACACTCCGCTTACCGGTCTGGTGGGTAACCGTGAGCCCGATCTCGGTGTCGGCGAGAAAAGGTGCCGCCAGCTGGGCCATGGTGTTGAGCCCTCGAGCTCCCTGGCTGCCACCGAGAATCAGCAGCCGGAGCGTCTCGGTACGATCGGCCGGCTCCGAGGTGCGGTCCCGACGTGAGGCTGCAGGCAGCGTCGACCGGATCGGGTTGCCCGTAACGATGGCCTTGGCTCCCAGCCGTCTGGCGGTCTGAGGAAAGGAAACCGCCAGCGCTCGGGCGAAGGGGCGTAGCCAGCGGGTGGTGATCCCTGGCGCCGCGTTTTGCTCGAGCACGAGAAGGGGAATACGGGCCAGCCAAGCGGCGATGCCGGTGGGACCGGAGACGTAACCGCCGGTCGCGATCACCAAATGGGGCCGAAAGGAAACCAGATGCCGAAGCGCAGTCAGGACCGACAACGGCAGCGTGGCAGCGCCTACCAGTTTGCCAAGTGCTCCGACGTTGGCCAGGGCACGCGCACGCACCTCCACCACCGGATAGGGAACCAGGCCGCGAAGGTCGCGCTCGCCGGCGCGTGGCGACCCGATGACGAGAAAGTCGCATCGCGCCCGCTGCTCGAGGGCCGCAGCCGTGGCCAACGCCGGCATGACATGCCCGCCCGTGCCGCCGGCAGCCAGCACGATGCGAAGCGCGTCGGTTCTCGGGGCGTCGGATGCGGTGGAGTCAGGTTCGTTCATGCGTGTCCATGTTGCGATAGATTGAGCAGCACGCCGATCGCGGCGCAGCACACGACCATCGAGGAACCACCGTAGCTGACAAACGGCAACGGGATACCGGTCGTGGGAAGGAGGTTTACCACGATGCTCATGTTCACGAGGGCCTGCAGGATCACGAACGTCGTCAAACCGATCCCGAGGTAAAAGCCGAAGCGATCCGGTGCCCTCAGAGCCGCCCGCGCTCCTCGCCAGACGATGACCAGGAACCCGAGCAGCACGGTGACCGCCCCCAACAGACCGAGCTCTTCACCAACGATCGAGAACATGAAGTCGGTATGGGCCGCCGGCAGGAAGAACAGCTTCTGCTTGCCCGCCGCTAGGCCTTCGCCGGTCAGGCCGCCGCTCCCCACCGCGATCAACGATTGCACGGTCTGGTAGCCGGCACCGCCGGGGTCGGCCCAGGGGTCCAGGAAGGCCGTGATGCGGTCCCATTGGTAGCCGGTCCGCAGAATCTGCACCGCGCCCAGCACGAGAACGCCAGCGCCGATC
>JACZXM010000517.1 GCA_022571615.1 Acidobacteriota bacterium
CAGGAATCGAACAGCGAGACCTTGAGGTAGCGTGCCGGCTCCTCCGGAGACCGTCTGATCGGTCCTTCGCTGCCGGTCTCGACTTGCACGGCGACGAACACGGGTCCGGGGACAGTGAGCAACTCGCCGAGATTGCGCTCGTATTCGGTTGGCGAATCGAAGTCGTAAACGCGGCTGAAGCCGGCGGCGCGGGCGAGCGCTGCGAAATCCACCCTGCCCTTGCCGGGGACCGGCAGGTTGCCGGTGATCTCGTAGCTGCTGTTGTCGATCACGAACAAGATCAGGTTGTCGGCTCTGGCCTCGACGATCGTCACCAGGGTTCCGAGCGTCATCAGCATGCTGCCATCGCCGTTCAGGCATATGACCTTGCGCGAGGGTTGCGCCAGTGCGATGCCGAGGGCGAGGTCGGCCGCATGGCCCATGGCGCTATCGGCGGAGGCCAGGTCGAGCGGGCTGTCCGAGTACTCGCCCCACGGCCTGACGACCGACATCGTCGCAACCACGACCTCCTCGGTGCGCTGCTCGGCGAGCGGTCGCAGGAGTTGTTCCTTGCTCAGCATGTCACCGGCCCAACGGTGCGGTGAGCAACACCGCCACCGGCAGATGCTCGTTCTGTGCCCGCTTCCAGGCGCGTGTGAGCGTGTCGCGCTCGGCCCCCGGGCGCAGAACCTCGAACGGGACGCCCCATGCGCGCAGCGTCGGCTCGGTCAGGAGTGCGGCCGAGTCGAGCTCGCTGCGTTGAAGGGAGCGAGCGCCGCTCGGGTTGCTCGGCACGATCCCTGCCCGGGTCATCTTGGCGTGACCACGGTAGCCGATCAGACAGAGCAGCGGAACGCCCATGCGCATGGCTGTGCCGCGAAGGCTGTCGCCACTTTCGAGCAAGCCGGTGTTCTGGATCACCACCACCGGCCGGGCACCGCCGATCCACAACCCGGACGCGATCGCGAACGCCTCACCCTCCCGGGTGACGGGCAGCAGCGTCGGCGCCCCGTGGGCCTGGAGGTGGTCGAACAGAGCCGCGGTGTCGTTGTCGGCAATGCCGAGCACATGGGTTGCCCCAAGACCGGTCAAGACGCTGGCGAGCTCTGGCGCGCGCATTGCTCAGGACAGCCGCGCGAGCACCGGGCGGAGCCTTCGTGCGCGTCGCATCAACGGGTTGACCATGGCGAGTCCGTCAGCTCACCGAGGTCTAACCGGCCGATGGCCGGCTCGGCAAGGCTTCCCAGGTACAGTGTGCGGCCGTGCTGCTGCACGCTGGTGATCTGAGCGAAGGCTGCGGAGGGATCCTGGAGATTGTGGAGCACCTTGCCGGTGGCATCGAGCCCGAGCACGAACCCATAGTCGCTCGGTTTGGGCAGCAGCGCTTCGGGCAGTCGCACGATGATCTGGCGCAGAAATGGCCGTGGCAGAAGAATCCGATCGATCATCGGGTCTCGCGGCGACACCAGCGCCAGCCAGAAGATTCCGTCGGGTGTCGACGAGATACCATCCGGAAAGCCGGGCAGATTGTCGATGAAGATCTCGCTTTGTCCCGCGTTCGGACCGGCGACCCAAAACCGCCGCACGCGGTACTTGGTGGTCTCGTTGACCAGGACGAAGGAGCCGTCCGCGGCGACGGCGACTCCGTTGGCGAAGTACAGACCGTCCATCACCAGGTAGGTTTCGCCCTTGGTTGGATCGAACGCCAGGAGTCTGCCGTTGGGCCGGTGCTCGAGGATGTCGAGCTTGTAGTTGCCCTGTGCAAATCGGTGCGATGCATCACTGAAGTAGATCGTGCCGTCGGCTGCGACCTCCACATCGTCGGTAAAACCGTACGGCGTGCCGTCGTAGCCGGTGCTCAGAACCGTTATGGTGCCGTTGGAATCGATCGAAAGAAGGCCCTTGTACGCATCGGCAACGATGAGGTTTCCGGCGTCGTCGACCGTGTGGACGTGGAGCGCGCAGAGCGCCGCGCGGCTCTCTTGCAGAAGATTGGCTTCATGACTATTGCGGCTGTCGCCGGGGAGAATTACACCCGCGGCGCGAATGAGCTGCTTGGGGACCGGGCGGTCGTGTCGTTTTCGAACGGACGCAGCCATGGTTGGGAGGCTGCACTCGCAGCCCTGAAGCGCGGAGACTAGCCGGCCAGAACTGTCGGGCA
>JACZXM010000518.1 GCA_022571615.1 Acidobacteriota bacterium
GGGGCGGCGGCGGCGGCTTCAATATCGCAGCCCTGTTCCAACCGAGCGCCCCGCAACAGGGCACCGGTCACCCGATCGAGCTCGTGCACCCGCAGTACCGGGTCACGAGCGAGCTGGTCGGCGGCGGCAGCGAGTTGAAGAAGCGGCGCGAGCTGGGCTTCACCGCGGCTCTCGCGGCGCCGCGAGACGGCATCTTCCGGGGCTGGAGCGCGCTGATCGCGTTGCGCGACGGCTCGCCGCGCGATCTCGTGATCGAGCCCGTTGTCGCACAGCACGTCGGCTTTGACACCGGTAGCTTCTTCGGCGGCTACCCCTCCAACATCCTGGGCACGATCGCCACCATCCGTCAGGTGCACTACGACACCTTGCGCTATATCGAGTGGACCGAGCGCTACCGGTCGGATCCGAGTGGCATGCCCCGCCCGGCGTACAACGACGCCATGGAGGCGCTGGCACAGGCAGATCGCCCAGTCATCGTCGAGGCCGGCTCCAACCGACAGATCGAGCGCACATTGCGGCTGGCGGAGGAACTCCAGGTTGCGCCGATCGTCCTCGGGGGAGGCACCGAATACGAGATGATCGACTTGCTTGCAGGAACCGACTCGAGCTTCATTATCCCGGTCGATTACCCAGACGATCCCGACGTCTCCAACCCCGACCGCCTGCCCTCTGTCAGCCTGCAGTCGCTGCGACGTTGGGAGAACGCGGCGGGCAACGCCGCCGCACTCGAGGAGGCTGGTATCACCTTCGCTCTGACCCCGTACGGCATGAGCAATGTCACCAAGTTCACCGACAACGTTCGCAAGGCGATCGAAGCCGGTTTGTCGGAGAATACGGCCCTCGCCGCTCTGACGACGGTGCCGGCGACCCTACTCGGGGTCTCCGCCAGCATGGGCACGGTGGAAGCAGGCAAGATCGCCAACCTGGTGGTAGCAACCGGGGCGCCGTTCGCCGAGGACACCAAGATCCGCCATGTCTTCGTGGACGGCTACGATTTCGAGATAAAGGAGAAGGAACAGGTCGGCGATCCCGACGCGGTGGTGGACCCGCGCGGGGAGTGGGCCGTCACCGCTACCGTGATGGGCAACGTTCAGAACGCCACCTGGACAATCGAGGGGAGCGAGGGCAACTACAAGGGCCACAGCGTCAGCGATCGCGGTGAGGTGCAGTTCGACAGCGTCACGCTCGAGGGCAACGCGATGACGGTGGTCATTTCGCAGCCCGGCGGCAGGGGCACGCTCGAGGCTACGGTGGTGATCGAGGGTGACGAGTTCGAGGGCTCGGGCAGCATCGATGCCCCGGGCGGGCGCACGATCACCATCAGCTTCAAGGGCGAACGCATTTCGGGCCCCGAGGGAGGTGAGCGATGAGGCGGCTCTCGAGTTTCGCCGCGATCTTTCTGCTGGTCGCACCATTGGCGCTGGCGCAGCAGGAGGAAGTTCCCACCGAGCTCACCTGGGTCAACGCCGGCCCGGCAGGCACGGTACTGGTCCGCAACGCGACCATCTGGACCCAGGATCAGGCCGGCATTCTCGAGGGCGCCGACCTGCTGGTTAGCGATGGCAAGATCATCGAGGTCGGAGTCGGTCTCAGCGCTCCGGAGGGGGCGACGGTCATCGACGGCACCGGCATGCACGTCACTCCCGGGATTATCGATGCCCACAGCCATACCGGCGCCGATGGAATCAACGAGGGAGCCAACAACGTCACCGCCGAGGTGCGGATCAAGGACGTCCTCAACCCGGGCAGCATCAACATCTACCAGCAACTCGCGGGCGGTACCACGGCGGCCCAAGTGCTGCACGGCTCCGCCAACGCCATCGGCGGCCAGGGGGCGATCGTCAAGTGGCGCTACAAGGCGCCACGGGCCTGGGATCTACTGATCGACGGCGCCATGCCGACGATCAAGTTCGCCCTCGGCGAGAACCCGAAGCGCTCGGCCTTTTCGCTCCCGATCCCAGGAATCCCGCGGCGCTATCCGGGAACCCGCCTGGGGGTGGCCAACTCGATCCGCCGCGCCTTCCTGCGCGCCAAGGACTACCAGGCCGAGTGGGCTGCCTACGAGGCGCTCAGCGACAGCGACAAGCAGCACGTCGCCCCGCCGCGGCGCGATCTTCAGCTCGAAACTCTGGT
>JACZXM010000519.1 GCA_022571615.1 Acidobacteriota bacterium
GATCAATGGCTTATCTTCCTTGATCCTATCGGATCAGGCCGGAAAATGCCAGCCTCAATGCGTGAATATCCCCTTTATTTACAAGAAGTTACGCGTTTCGGGACAGGAACTAGCTAGCCAGGAAAGGGGAAACGGCGTGTCAAAGCTGATTCTGGGGGCGCGGATTCACCGGCACGGCGGTCTCGATCAGGTCGTCGTAGAGGAGTTCCCGGTGGCGTCTCCCGGGGCCGGCGAGGTTCTCGTACGCCTGCACGCGGCGGCGTTGAATCACCTGGATCTGTTCGTGCTGGCAGGCATCCCCGGAATCGACATGCCGCTGCCGCATGTTTTGGGCGCCGATGGGGCCGGGGTGGTGCAGGAGATCGGTGCCGGGGTTCAAGGATGGGCGCCCGGTGACGAGGTGGTGCTCAATCCCGGGCTCTGGTGCGGCCGGTGCGAGTACTGCCTGAGAGGTGACCAGAGCATGTGCCCGCGCTATCGGCTCTTGGGCGAGCACGTAGACGGTACCTTTGCACAAGCGATCGTGGTGCCAGCGGTGAACTTGCATCGCAAGCCGGAGCGGCTTGATTGGCACCAGGCGGCGGCGTTCCCCCTGTCCACCCTGACCGCCTGGCGAATGCTGGTGACCCGGGCCGGCCTGCGACCTGGTCAGACGGTTTTGATCCACGGCATCGGTGGTGGCGTCAGCCTGGTCTCGATGCAGATCGCGCTGGCTGTGGGCGCCAGGGTGTTGGTGACCAGCAGCAGTGATCGTAAGCTCGAACGTGCCCGCCGGATGGGTGCGAGCGAATGTTGGAACTACAACACGGTGGAGGTTGCACGCGAGGTCCGGCGAGCGACCGACAAGCGCGGCGTCGACGTGGTGGTCGACAATGTCGGAGAGGCGACGTTCGCTACCAGTATCGAGGCGTGCGCCCGCGGCGGGTGCATCGTCACCTGCGGCGTCACCTCGGGGCCGCAGTTACCGGTCGACGGTCGTCGGGTGTTCTGGAAGCACGTCACCATAATGGGCTCGACCATGGGCGCCGAGGACGATTTTCGCAGCATGCTCAGGGCGGTGGCGTCCGGCAGCGTGACGCCGGTGATCGATCGCGTGTTTCCGCTACAGGACACCGCTGCGGCCCTCGAGCATCTCCGGGTCGGCGAGCAGTTCGGCAAGATCGTCATCGAGCTCAGCTGAGCGAGCCGCCACCTGGTACTGCTTCTTCGCTTCCACGGGTTTCCTAGGAGGTTGAACTTGAGCGCGGTCGTAGCGCGGGCGGCAACCTGGGGCTCGTTCGTGAAGATCGAGCACACGCTGTTTTCCTTGCCGCTCCTTTTCGCCGGTGCGGTTTTGGGGGCTGGCGGCCTGCCGCCAGGCCCAAGGCTGTTGTGGGTGGCGGTTGCCGGCGCCGGGGCGCGCACCCTGGCTCTGGCGCTCAACCGGATCATCGATCGGCGCATCGATGCCAGAAACCCGCGCACTGCCGGTCGTGAGTTACCAAGCGGTCGCCTGTCGATCCTGGAGGCGTGGCTGATTGCCTTGCTCGGGCTGGTCGTATACCTGGTTGCGTGTATGCGCCTGCCGCTCATCTGCTTGCAGCTGTCGCCGCTCCCGGTGCTCGTGTTCGTTCTCTACCCGTACATGAAACGGTTCACGTCGCTAGCCCACTTCGGCGTCGGGTTGGCGCTGGCGCTGGCTCCGCTCGGTGCCTGGGTGGCGGTGACCGGTTCCCTTGCCGGTATCGAGCCCGCCCTGTGGCTGGCGCTGTTTGCCGGCCTGTGGGTGGCCGGATTCGACATCATCTACGCCACCCTGGACGAGGAGTTCGACCGCCAGAAACGGATCTTCAGCCTGCCGGCACGGATGGGTCGGCAGCGTAGCTTGAGGGTGTCGGCCATGGTTCACGCCCTCGCCATTGTGGCGCTGTTGGTACTTTACGTTCGCCATCTGGATGGATGGCTGGCAGCGGCGATCTTGCTGGCGGTGGTGTTGGCTCTGGTGCTTGAGCACCGCATGGCCCATCGCGTCAACCTGGCGTTTTTCCATCTCAATATCGTCGTCGGGTTTCTGGTCTTCGCCCTCGTGATCGCCGGCATTGCGGCATCGCATTGAGCGAGTAGCAGGCCGTGGTGGAAGTGTGATGGGTCTG
>JACZXM010000049.1 GCA_022571615.1 Acidobacteriota bacterium
GCAGGAGGCGTCCAGATCGATGGGAACCGAGATCGCACCCACCGCCCGCAACTCCGGCGGTGCCGCAGCTCCGTACTCGCCGGCGGCCTTGAGGGTCACGTTGCCGCCGAGCGAATATCCCACCGCGGCGATTGGCTGGGCAGGCGAATTCGTGCGCACATGCTCCACCAGGGCGCGGAAGTCCTCCGAGCGCCCGGCGTGACCGATTCCGATGCTCGGTGTCTCCCCAGAAGCGTTGCGGAGATCGGCGCGGAGCACACTGAAGCCGCGGGCGAAGGCCTTGGCGGCGATGCCCAGAACGTTGGGAGATTGCGCGCATCCGGTGAGGCCGTGCAACACGATCAGTGTCGGCGACGGGTGCGGCTGCTGCCACCAGTGGACGCGGATCTGGTCGCCGTCATCGGTCGGCACCAGCGCCGTCCGCTCCAGCCGACGCAATCCGTTCATCTGTGGCCGGGGACCGTAGTTGGACCAGATGGTCTGCCGGTGGGGGCCGCGCAGAACGCCGGCCGGGCGAAAGGGTCGTGATCGGGTCATCGGTAGGCGTAGGGATTGGGGCCATGTCGGTGCGAACGTCGCGCCGTGCGTGCGTGCCATCGCTTACGATACGATACCCGGACCGCCAGAGCAGCGGCTCCGGTGGGTGCCAAGCGACCAGGAGAGGGTTGTGACCGATCGACGCGGGGCGGTGAAGGTGCAGGTGGCAGCGCTACTGCTGATCGGCTCGTCGGTGGCGTTCGCCGTATTCCAGGCGCTGGCGCCGGCAGCGGCAGCGTTCGACGGGGAGCGGGCCCTGGCCCACGCTGCGGCGATGGTAGCGTTGGGGCCACGGCCGTTGGGGAGCGAAGCGCTCGAGCGCAACCGCTCCTACATCGAGCAGCAACTCGAGACCATCGGCCTCACATCGGAGCGACAGGCATTCACCGCAGCCACGCCGATCGGGCCGGTCGAGATGGCCAACATCGTGGCCAAGATCGACCCGCTGCCGGGCGGCGAGGGGGCTCCCGCCCTGGTGCTGGCGGGCCACTATGACACCAAGCTTTTCGAGGGTGTGAGATTCGTCGGCGCCAACGACGGGGCCTCGAGCGCGGCGATCCTGCTGGAGCTTGGGCGTGTGCTGGTGGAGCACCCGGCGACGGTGCCGGTGTGGCTGGTATTCTTCGATGGCGAAGAGGCGGTGGTGCTGTGGTCCGATACCGACAGCACGTACGGATCGCGCCACATGGTGGAGCGGATGCGCCGCGACGGCAGTCTCGATCAGATCGGTGCGCTGGTGCTGTTGGACATGATCGGCGATGCGGACCTCCAGATCCCGCGCGAGATCGGTTCCACCCCGTGGCTCGGCGATCTGATCTGGGAGGCGGCGCGCACGGCGGGTCATGCGGCCCGTTTTCCGGACCAGTGGCACGCGATCTCGGATGATCACCTGCCCTTCATCGATGCCGGAGTCGCCGCCACGGATCTGATCGATTTCAGCTACGGTCCCGGGAACCGCTACTGGCACTCGCCCTTCGACACCATCGAGCGGCTGAGCGCCGACTCGTTCCAGGCGGTGGGCGAGACGGTGCTCACGGCGTTGCCGCGAATTGCCGAGCGACTAGCAGGGCACCGATAGTCAACGCTCGTGGCGCGCGGTGATGGTGGTGCTCAGGCCGCCGCGGGAGGCGAAGCTACCTTGTACCTCACACCAGACCGGATGGGCCGCGTCTACCACATCGCGCAGGATCCGGTTGACGGCGTTTTCCTGAAAAATGCCGAGGTTGCGGTAGCCGAACAGGTAGAGCTTGAGGGCCTTGAGCTCGAGGCAACGAGCATCCGGCTCGTACTCGATCACTACGGTACCGAAGTCGGGCAATCTCGTCTTGGGACAGATCGAGGTGAACTCCGGATGGTCGATTCGAATCGTGTAGCCAGGAAACTGGTTCGGAAACGTGTCTAGCGTTGGCAGCGGAGTCTCGAGCCCCGAGCGCGCGTGCTCATCGGTGTAGCCTCCTGCCTGATCCGCCTGCGCGTGCCGGTCGGAAGGGCTCATCACTTTGCTTCTTCCTTACCCCTGCCAGGGCCGAAGTACGTGCAGCGGGCCGTACAGGTCTCGCGCACCGTGATCCGTAGCAGGCCCTCCAGGCGCTCCGCCAAACGGTCCCAGATCCAGATGGCCAGCAGCTCGCTGGTCGGATTGCTCAACCCCTCGACCTCGTTCAGGTGCTGGTGGTCGAGGGCATCGTGCACCGGCTGCCAGGCGGCTTCGATGTCGTGGTAGTCGAGCAACCAGCCGCTGTCCATGTCCACGGCCCCGGCAACGTGCACATCGATGACCCACGAGTGTCCGTGCAGTCGCCGGCAGGCACTGTCTTGCGGGGCGCACGGCAGCCGGTGCGAAGCCTCCAGGTGGAACGTGACGGCGAGCTCGACGTAGTGGGCCCCTGCCATCAAACTCCACGCTCCGCGTGCGGCCACAGGATCTTGTGGAGCTGGAGCTGCAGCCGCACCGGCAGCGCCAGGGCAAGGATCCAATCGGCCAACCGGCGGGGCTCGAGCTCTCCCCACACCGGCGCGAACAATACTGCGACACGGTCGCATAGGGCGTGCTCACGGACCATGGCGGTGGCCCACTCGAAGTCGGCGCGGTCGGCGATCACGAACTTGACCTCGTCGCGATCGCCAAGACGCGCGAGATTGCCCAGATCGTTACGCTCGCACTCACCCGACCCCGGGCATTTCAGATCCATGATTCGGATGACGCCGGCAGGTAGGATCGAGATGTCGTAGGCGCCCGCGGTCTCCACCAGAACGGTCTTGCCGCGCTCCAGAAGCCTGGCTGCAAGGGTCGGTACTGCCGGCTGTACCAGCGGCTCACCGCCGGTGATCTCCACCAGTGGGATATCGTGCTGGCAGACCTCTTGCACCAGATCCTCGACGCTGCGGCGAGTCCCTTCGTAGAAGGCGTACTCGGTGTCGCACCAGCGGCAGCGGAGCGGGCAGCCGGTGGTGCGCAAGAACACGCATGGATAACCGGCCCAGGTCGATTCCCCCTGAATCGACACGAACACCTCGTTGATGGTAACCGTCTGAACCCTGACATCGAGCTCGGGCTCGGCCAGCGCGATCGTTTCTCTGGCTGCCATGACGATCAGAGCCTTCCGCTGCCTTGATACAGGGTCGGGTCCTCGACGCCCGCTTGCGCGAAACCCTGCCGTCGCAAGATGCACGCGTCACACAGGCCGCACGCGTGTCCCTCCGAGTCGGGATCGTAGCAGGAATGGGTGAGCTGAAATGGGACACCGAGCTCGACGCCTTGGAGGATGATCTCGGCCTTGGTCATTTGTAGCAGCGGGGCATGGACCCGAAACAGATCCGAACCCTCGATGCCCGCCCGGGTGCCGAGGTTGGCGACGGTTTCGAAGGCGGCCAGGAACTCCGCCCGGCAGTCGGGATAGCCGGAGTAGTCGCGCACGTTGGCACCGATAAACAGGTGGCGAGCCTCGAGCGTCTCGGCCCAGGCCAGCGCCAAGGCGAGGAAGATCGTGTTGCGGGCCGGTACGTACGTCGGCGGGATGGGTGTGCCGACGACGCCGGCCTCTGGAGGTTGGGGCACCGGAATGTCGTCGGTCAGGGCAGAGCCCCCGAAGGCCCGCAAGTCCACCTTTACCGTGCGATGCGGGGCACCCATATAGAGGGCCAGCGAGCGTGCGCGCTCGAGCTCCACACGGTGTCGCTGGCCGTAGTCGATGGTGAGCGCGAAGCTGTCGTAGCCGCGTGCCTTCGCGATCGCCAGCGTGGTTGCGGAATCGAGGCCACCCGACAGAAGGACCACCGCAGTCTTGCGCTCGTCGAGCCGCGGCTTGCCGGGGTCGGACTCCGGGTCGGGTCGCGTTTCCACCGAGCCGATGCCGGAGGGCGCCTCGCTCGGTCGAAGCTGGTCATCGGAGGATGGGTCGGAGGTCATCGTTCAGGCTGTCCTTGGAGCGGCGACGGCGAGCGCCTTCAGATCGCGTTGGGCCGACTCCAGCAGCGGCCCAACCTGCGCAGTGAGGTCGAGCTCGATGCCCTCGGCACCGTCCACGAACGCGAGCAGCGCGTCGTACTCCGACAGCGTGTGGGTCGCCAGCTTGCGCAGCGGCATTCGCCATGCCCACCCACCGAGGAGCCCGAGCAGAGTGCCTCCGACCCGGGCGCCCGCACGAGCGAGGCCGATGGACGAATAGGGAACGCTCCCGAGGGTCTCGATCAAAGTCCTGATGACCTCGGAGCGTCGCCTGGCGTCGCCTGCCAGCAGACGGGCTGTTTCGCGGTCCGGGTCGCGCGCAGTGACGGCGATTCCCGATTCCAGCGCTGTAGCCGCCAGATCGAGGGTCAGGGCCCGTTGCAGTCGTCGCAAGACCCATTGCCGGCTCAGGTCGGGATCTTCGAGCAGACTTGGGACGGTCGGGTAGCTGGGCATCGTGCACGCTCCTGTACCGCCAGAATAGCCCAAATCGAGTCCGCGGGCGGCTCAGGAGTGCGTGGTAAAATGACGCTTTTCTCTGGCCCGCTGATGGTTCGGCTACCCCGCTGTCCGGAGGGGAACGATGCAAATGCCGGTCGAGGTGCTTTCGCCCGAGGACGTGGAGCAGCTGCTTGCCCATCCCAACGTCCAGGACATGCTCGGTCTACGCGACGCGGCGCTGCTCGCCACCCTGTACTACGCTGCCGCCACCTCGGGCCAGGTGGCGGCGTTCAATCTGAGCGATCTGCAGGTCCGGCGCCGCCAGATCGTGCTCCGGACCGATGACGGGGGCACCCGCACGGTACAGCTCGCGGACCCGTTGGCGGACCTGCTGGAGCGCTACAAACGGGACTCCCGACGCCTGATCCTGGCGCACGGAGGATCGAGCGAGCAACAGTCTAAGGCACTCTTCCTGGGCAATCGGGCACAGCGAATCCGGGTGCAGGACGTGCGCCAGATTCTCGGCACCAACGTCAAGGCCGCAGGGATCAAGGCGACGGTCAACCTCAACACGTTGCGACTGTCACGCGCATGGCACCTGCGCCAAGAGGGCATGTCACCGGAATCGATCCAACGGTTCCTGGGCGCCACCAGCCGGTCCGGACGGCCGGTGATCTGATCCCGATCCCGGGCGAGGGGCCACGGCCTGCTAGCGGCGCGGACGGGTTCGATCGTGGTGGCCAAGCGCTCAGCGATCAGGTCGTCGAGCCAGACCCCGCGGTCAAAGTAGCGCTGCCTCCGCTCCGGGTTGACGACGTCGAGTCTTGTTTTGCACGGATGACCCCGCCGGCCCCGTGCGCGCTGTCACTCCCTCGGAGGCGCTGCTATGCTGCCGCGCACGATGGATCGACTGGAAGCGCAGCTAGTAGCAGCCCGTGGCAGAAGTGGCGTGGGTCGCCACGGCCTGCTAGACCGTTACCGGGACCTGGTCGAGGATTGGACCGGCCTGCTGGAAGCCTGCAGGCGACCCCTGCCCTTGGTGGTCTGGGCCAATCCGCTGCGCGCCGACCTCGCGCACCGTCTGGCTCGGGCGGCCGGGCTCGGTGGCGAGCTCGACGAGTGCCTCCCCGCCCTCTTGCGGGCTCGCGGGTACGTCGTGGAGCAGGTCGCTTGGTACCCGAGCGCCTACCGGGTATGGGGCCTAGAAAAACCTGGCCACACGTTGGAGCATTACCTTGGCCTGATGCACGTACAGGAAGAAATCTCGTTGCTGCCCGCTCTCTTGCTGGGAGCGCTACCCGGAGAGCGGGTCCTCGACCTGTGCGCAGCTCCAGGCGGCAAGAGCGCCTGCATTGCCGTCGGCATGAACGACGCGGGAACGTTGGTGGCCAACGATGTTCGCCCCACCCGGTTGCGGGCGTTGCGTTCCAATTGCGAGCGCCTCGGCGTTACCAGTGTGGTGATCACGTCGATCGACGGCACCCGGTACCCGCTGCGGGCTGGGCCGTTCGATCGGATCCTGCTGGACGTTCCCTGCTCGTGCGAGGGCAATCTGCGCGTCACACCGGGCGCCGGCGGTGGCAGGATGGGCGCGGCGGTCGTGAGCGGGCGCTCGGGTCTTCAGGCCACGCTGCTGGGGCGCGCGTGGAAGCTGCTCGCTCCCGGTGGCACGCTGGTCTACGCCACCTGCACGTTCGCTCCGGAAGAAAACGAGGTCGTGCTCGACTACACGCTCGGAGAGGACGCTTCGATCCTGCCGTTTTCCGTCCCCGGACTGCGGCACGACGCCGGCGTCGCCGAATGGGAGGGCAAGCGACTCCGGCACGACTGTCGCAACCTGGCCCGGTACTGGCCGCATCTCAACGACACCGGTGGCTTCACCGTCGCCCTGATCCGCAAGCGTTCATGAAAATCGAATCTTTCCGGCGTGTTCCAGGTCAGGAGTATGCCGACTGGTGGCACCAACGCTACGGCACCCCGCCCGACCTGTTTGCCGCACTGGCCTTCTTTCAGCGCGGCCGCGCAACGGTGTGGGTCGCGGCGGCTTCGGTGCAGCTGCAAGGACTGCCGGTAGTCGATGGCGTCGGGATTCCTTTCGCCCGCATCGGCGGTCGGGTCTGGAAGCCGACATCGAGTGCCGCCATACAGTTCGGCGCGGCGGCGACGCGCAACTTGGTCGAGGTGACTTTGCACGAGGCCGAGCTGCTGGTGGGCCGATCGCCCGTGCTCTTGGACCGGCATGATCCTCGCCGGCAGTTGCCGATTTGCGGCTACGTGCTGGCGCGGTTGCACGGGGTGCCAATCGGCTGCGTGCTGTGGCGGGGGACGCACATCGAATCGTGTGTTCCCAAGGCCAGGGCGGTCGCGGAGCTGGATAGGGCACCGTCGTTGGATCGTTCGAGGCGATGAAGACGCCTGGTGGAAGTGTTGCGATGCAAGCCCTGTTACACGTCCGCCAGGTTCAACGGCAGCCGCAGGCGCGCCCGGCACCCGCGCCCATCCTGGCGATTCTCCAGCGTCAGGCTACCGCCGTGCGCTTCGGCGATCTGCTGGCTGAGCACCAGGCCGATACCGGAGCCCTCGGGCTTGGTGGTGAAGAAGGGGACGAAGAGGTTCTGCGTCCTCGGCAGGCCCGGACCGTCGTCCTCAACTTCGACCTCGAGCAGCCTGGTGGCTCCGTTGGTCTTGTGCCATCGAACTCGGACCCCACCACCGGTATCCAGGGCGGCCTCCACGGCGTTGGCGAGGATATTGATCAGCAACTGGTCGAGCTGATCGCCATCGGCCTGGATCTCGAGTGCCGGTCCGCGCTCGACTCGCACCGGGAGACGGTGCTCGAGCGCGACGACGCGATCGATCCATGTGCCCACCGTAACCGGCGCTAGCTCTGGTGCCGGTAGCTGAGTGAGCCGCGCGTACGAGGACATAAACCGTCCCAGTCCTGCGGACCGATCCCCGATCACCCGCAGCCCGGTTCCCAGATCCTCGCGCCAATCGTGCGGTAGCGGCTGGCGTTTCACGAGCATTTGCATGCTGTCGGCGAGCGACTGGATGGGGGCGAGCGAGTTGTTGATCTCGTGGCGCAGCACCTGCACCAGCCGCTTCCAAGCCAGCCGCTCCTCGTGGCGTAGGGTGCGCGTGAGATCAGACAACACGACCAACTGGTGCGGCCTGCCCCGCTGGCGGAAGGTGCCGCGACGCAGTTCCCATCGGCCGCCGCCACCAGGAAGGTTGAGGTCCAGAATCCGATTCCTCGCGCCACGCAGGCACTCCCGCAACCCCAGCTCTTCGGCGTTCTGGTTGATTAGCTCGGATTCGGGCTGCCCCAGCAGCCGTTCGGCACCACGATTCACCAGCTTGAGACGGTCGCGGCTATCGAACGCCAATACGGCGACATCGATCTCCTCCATGACTGTTCCCAGCAAGGCGGTCGCTTCCACCGCGCCGAGCCGTTGCTGACGCAATGTCTCCCCCAGCTTGTTGATCTCGGCCATCGCCAGTCCGAGTGCCTCATCGGTGCGGGCCTCGCGTCCCCGGATCGAGAAATCTCCCTCGCGAAGGGCCGATAGCAGGTTCGATAGCGTTTGCAGCGGTCGGATGACCTGCTCGCGTAGCGCATAGGCGAATCCGGTCCAGCCAGTGACGATGAAGACGCTCAGCGTCCACTGCACTTTTGGCGTGTACTCGCCGCTCCAGAGCAGCCACAGCGCCACCGTCGAGCCCGGCAGACCGGCTGCGAGCGCCAACAGCAGAATGCGCCGGTCGAAACTCAGCCTGCGGGAGCGACCCAGGTTCATAGACCGTAACGATTGAGACGTCGGTAAAGCGCACTGCGACTCAGCCCGAGGCTCTTGGCAGCGCGGCTGACGTTCCCATCGTTACGTGCAAGGGCCGACTGGATCAAGGTGCGCTCGACCTCCTCCAGCGACATGTCCTCCATCCGCAGGGTCGGTTCGCGCTTGGTTTGGAAGCCCAGGTCCTCGCGGCGGATCTTGTTGCCGGCGGTCATCAGCACTGCACGCTCGAGCACGTGTTGGAGCTCTCTCACGTTGCCGGGCCACGGGTGCGCCAGCAGCGCCTGCATCGCGTCGCGCTCGAATCCGTCCATGTCGCGTCGATACTTGCGGGCCTGGTGGTTGAGAAAATGCGCCGCCAGCAACGGGATATCCTCGCGGCGATCACGCAGCGGAGGGAGGCGAATCTCGACCGTGTTGAGCCGGTACAGAAGATCCTCCCGGAAACTACCCGCCGCGACCTCCTTGGCCAGATCGACGTTGGTCGCCGACAGTACGCGGACGTCGACGCGCCGCACGCGCGAAGATCCGACCCGCTGCATCTCGCCGGTCTCGAGAACCCGCAGGAAGGCGGCTTGTTGCTGGATCGGGATGTTGGCGATCTCGTCGAGGAAAAGGGTGCCCTTGTCGGCGAGTTGGAAATATCCCACCCGATCGGTCCGGGCGTCGGTGAAGGACCCCTTCACGTGGCCGAACAGCTCGCTCTCGAACACGCCGCTGGAGATGGCGCCGACATCAACGGTCACCACCGGCTGGGAGGCGCGGAGCGACGCGGCATGGAGCCAGCGTGCGATCACCTCCTTGCCGGTGCCGTGCTCGCCGGTAATCAACACGTTGGCGTCCGAAGGCGCCACACGGCGCATGAGCTCGAGCGCGGGCTGCATGGCGCGGGATTCCGCGATCAGCTCGGGCAGCCCGTCACGCCGCAGCATGCGGTTCTCGTTCTCGAGCTGGCGGCTGCGTCTCAGGGCCCGGCCGAGCTCGACCTGGGTCCTGAGCGTGGCGATCAGCCGCGCGTTGTCCCAGGGCTTCTCGATGTAGTCGCGGGCCCCGTGGCGCATCGCCTCGACAGCGCCGTCGACGCACCGCGCCACGGGTTTTTCCCGGAGAAATTTGCGACGTGCCGATATACAGCTCGTAGCGACCGCGACACGGGTGGTATGCGGGACCATGTCCGGTGCTTAACTGATACGCCGCGCAGCGAACCAGCCCTCCGTCGGACAAATACACTGATGACAGCAATGCGCTTTGGTAGGGCTCGTGGCGATGGCCACGCGCATTCCATTGAATCTCTCATTGCCCATTACCCCTCTTGTTCACTAAGCAGGATGTCTTCGGCGCGGAGCGCGCCCGGCGAGCCCACAGGGAACCGCTTGAGCGCTCGCGCCGCGTGATGGCGGGCTTCAGAGCGACGGCCGAATAAAAGCGCGTGTTCTGCGCTCGCGACTGCCGAGAGACCGAGTTGGCCGTCGCGGCCTAGGGCAACGCTAAGTCGGTACCAGGCGTGCGGGTCTCCTGGGTCGGCGCGGACCGCGGCACGTAGGTGTTCGATTGCGCGTGAGTTCTCTGCCGGGTCGTTGGTCTCGATTTGCGATGCGGCGAGGCTAACTCGTAGCAGTGGCGCATCTGGTAACAAGCGCACCGCCGTCTCGTAGGGCCCGATCGCCTCGGCCACCCGGCCGTTTTCAAACAGCAACTGCCCCTTCAACGCGTGGAAGTAGGGATCGTCCGGGAGCTCGGCGATGAGACCGTCGATCAACTGCAGGGCTTTGCCCAAATCTAGTTTGCGGGAATGGGCGATAGCCCGGGCGAAGCGCGACGCCAGGCTTTCGTCGGATTCCTTGTACCGTCGTAAGGTGCGCGATATGGGATCCAGGAAGCCATGCAGCTTGGCTCGCATACGCCTGTGCATCGCCTCAAATTGGCGAGAGATGGGTCTGTCGGTATAGGGCGACTCGGATAGGTGCAGGCGCAGATAGGAAATGCGCTCGCGAGCCAGAGGATGGGTGCGTACATAACGGTCCTGGTGCTTGGGGGGCAGCAGCTCCTGATCTTCGAGCACCCCCAAGAACTCCACCAGCCCGCGTGCCGACTGACCCGTGCTGTCGAGTAATCTGACTGCCGCTTGGTCGGCCGTAGCCTCTTGCGTACGCAGGTAAGAATTAAGCAGGGGTCGAGTGATCAGGCTGTTGCCGATCTTGTTCATTGCCTCGTGGGCGCGCGCTACGTGACCAGCTGCAATGTGGCCCGTTTCGTGGGCGATCACGCCGATGACCTGTCCGGCGTGCTCGCTCTTCATCAACAGGCCAGTGTTGATGAACAGATTCTGCCCGCCCGCCACGAAAGCGTTGAGCGATCTGTCATTGACAAGGAAAATTTTGATGTTTGAGGGTTCAAGGCCGGCTGCGCGAAATAGGGGGGCCGCATAGGCTTGGATCGTATTTTCGATTT
>JACZXM010000050.1 GCA_022571615.1 Acidobacteriota bacterium
GGCCGCGTCGAGGAGCTGGCTGAATTGTTGCGCCCACGGCTTGTCGATGACCCCAACAACATCGATCTGCTCGTGCTGTTGGCCGAGACAGAAGCCCGTCTCGGGCGTCAGCACGATGCCATTCGATACTACGAGCGTGCCCGCCTTGCCGGCGTGCCGGAGACAGCAAAGCTGCTCAACGGCCTGGCGGCGGCCTATGTTGCCGAGCAACAGCCCGCGAAGGCGTTGGAGCTGTTGGAGCGCTCGTTGCAGCTGAGCCCGCAGCAGGCGGGGCCTCGTCGGCTGCTGACGCGCCTACGGTCCGATCCCCACAGCTAACGGTAGGAAATTGGAATGAGAATGCGTCTGCTGGCTGGCGTCATTGTGTGGGCGTTGGTTTGCCCGGGCGTGAGCGGCGCGGTGCCTCGACGAGTAATCGGCGTCGCCATCGGCATTGCCTGGCAGGATGCCGATGCGGTCATGCGCACCAAACGCGCGGCCAAGATGATCCAGGAAAAGAGTCTCAATGAGGCGCTCGAGGAGTTGGATCGCGCCTTGGATGACGATGACGGGTACTGGGAGACCTACTATCAGCGCGGCCGGGCACTCGGCTTGTTGGGCCGGATGGAGGAGTCGCGGGACGCGCTGCTCCAGGCGCTAGAGCTCAACCCCGGCTTCGCTCATGGGCACTATCTGGCGTGGCTGGCAGCCATGAGGATCGGCGACTATGACACGGCGTGGGAGCAGGCGGTCCAGGCCGAGTTGTCGGGCACCGACATGAGCGAGGACTTCACGCACCTGGTGGAAGTGTCGGCTGTCCCAGAGGACATACTGAAGCGACTGGCGGCACCGCGGATCTTTGTGGCACCGATTGACACCAGCGATATCGAAGCCAATGCCGAGCTTCCCTATAACCGCAATCCGCTCGTAGAGGCCAATCGTTTCAGCGAGCGACCTGACGAGATCCAGGGGGCGTTTCGCGTGCGGGAGACGGCGGCGGAGCTGAACGACCTCCACCGGCATCTTCGGCAAGTTATTCTGCGCGCCCCTTATCTCGGCCTGACGCTGGACCCGCAGCTTTCGGCCTTGGTGCTGCGGATCTCGGTGGAGCGTCTGAGCGAGCAGTCTCCGCGGGAGTTGGAGGGACAACTCGAGATCACCGACACCAACACCAACAAGATGCTGTATCGCCGCGAGATCCTGCTGCGCAACATCGCCTCGGTGGGCTCGTTGTTGCCGCAGTTGGAACAGATGTTCGCCGACATCGAGGCATCTCTGATGGAATCGATCGGGCCCCAGAAGCAATAACCAGCCCGCTGCGCGTCTCCATCAAGTTGCCGACGGGAGTCGCCACACCTACGCGTCGGTAGCGAGCGCACGGGCGGGATCGGCCCTGGCGGCTCGAAGGGCCGGCCACAACGACGCGAGCGCCGACACCAGAAGCGCTGACGTGGCGGCTATCGCCAGGATCCACGGATCGAAGGCGTCCACCTGGAAGAGGAACTCACGCACCGTCCGCGCCAGGCCGATGGTCAGCAACAAGCCGACCACGGCACCCATCCCAGCGACCTTCAAGCCTTCCAGGAGAACATCGTTGATGATGCGCTCGCGGCTGGCACCGAGCGCAAACCGAATGCCGATCTCACGCTCGCGTTGGCGTACGGCGAAGGCCATGACTCCGTAGATTCCGATGGCACCGAGGATCACCGCAGAGATCGCAAAGAACGACAGCAACGTGACCATGGCCTCCCGTCCTGAGAGCGAGTTGCGGATCGCCGTCGGCATGGCGACGTAGTTATCGAACAGTGCAGTTGGGTCGACGTTCCGAACGGCATCGCGCACCGTGGCAGCGAGCCCCGGCGGCACGGCCCCTTGTGTGCGCAGGACGACCCAACGGTCGTAGAAACCGTATAGATCGATGACCCCATCGAGTTGCGCGTAGGGTCGGTAGATGACGTTTGGGCTGGCGCGATCGAGCCCGGCCAGTTTGAGATCCTCGACAACTCCGATCACGCGCACCGGCACCTGGTCCTCGGCCGTGGTAAGAACCTGCTGACCGATCGGATCCTGGGCTCCGAAGAGCTCCTCGGCGGCAGCCTGCGAGACAACGCCGACAGGTTCTCCGCCCGCATCGTCGGGGCCGAACAGCCGTCCCCGTTGGAGCCGCAACCCGGCCGTCGCGAAATAGTTCTGCTGCACCGGGCGCCAGCGGACCAGTGGCGCATCGGCGCTCCGATCGATGGGAACGTCGACGCGGTAGAAGCCGTTGAGGCCGCCATCCTCGTTGAACGCCATCTTCCACACCGTGCTCGATTGGACGACCCCCGGTAGGGATGCCAGCCGCTCTTGCATGCGCCTGTAGTACTCTCGCGCCTCGGCTGCCGAGCCGACCGTGGTCTCTTCCGGATCAACCTTGAAGGTCACCAGACCGTCGGGAGCGAAGCCGGGGTCAACCGTCACGACTCGCAAGAAGCTCTTCACCAGGAGCCCGGCGCCGGCCACCAGCGTCACCGCCAGTGCGACCTCGGCCACCACCATGCTCCGGCGCAGCCGCTGCCGAGAGCGGCTGTCACTGCCGGTGCGACCGCCCGAGGCAAGGGCATCCCGGATATCGGAGCGCGCCGCGTGCAATGCCGGCGGGATGCCGACGACCCAACCGACGAGCAACGCGAGCCCGATTGAGAACAGCAAGGCGCTGCCGTCGACCCCCACGGCCGCCAGTCGCGGCGTGTCCGACGGCAACAGCGAAACGACAGCACGGACCCCGTACAGGGCCAGTGCCAATCCCGGTATCGCCCCGATCAGCCCGAGCATCGTTGTCTCGGTGAGAATCTGCCGCACTAACCGGCCGCTCCGCGCCCCCATCGCAATGCGAACTGCGAGCTCGCGTTGACGCCCCAGCGCCCGGGTCAGAAGGAGGCTGGCGACATTGGCGGCGGCGATCAGCAAGGTCAGACCCACGGCACCGAACAGCAGCAGCAACATCGAACGGTTGTCGCCAACAAGGAATTCCTGCAGGGGAATCACGGTGGCATCATGGCCGAAATCCGGAGGCAGCTCGAACTCGGTCTGGAGCGCATCGATGAAGGTACCGATCTCGGCGAGCGCCGCCTGCGGGCCGACCCCATCGCGCAACCGCCCGATCATCTTCATCTCTTGCGACCCGTAGCTCGGGTCACCGGTGTCTAGGATCCATGGCATGAGGATATCGGCATCGGGATCGATGGCCGCGAGCGAGGGGCCTCCGACTCCGATCACGGTGTGCACGTGTCCGTTGATACGCATGGTGGCGCCGATGATGTCCTCGGCGCCACCCATTCGTTGACGCCAGAAGGCTTCCGTCAGAACGACGACGGTTGACCCGGGCGCATCGTCGCCCTCCCGGAAACCTCTCCCCAACCTCATCGGTACGCCAAGGACGTCGAAGAACCCGGCGGTGGCACGCGGTCCGCGCAGGCGAACCGCGCCGTCCGGTCCCAGCCACGTGTACTCCCACGAGCTGTATGCTGCGAAGTCGTCGAAGGCCTCCAGGTATGGCTGGATGCGTTCGAACAGATGGCTGGAGAAATGCATCTGTGGCCAGACGGCGACCAGTCGTTCAGGCTCCCGATACGGCAGCGGTTTGAGCAAGATACCGTCGACCAGGCTGAAGATAGTGGTGGTCGAACCGATGCCGATCGCGATCGTGGCGATGGTGATGGCGGCAAAGCCAGGCGCCAACCACAGCGAGCGCACGGCGAACCGCACGTCCTGGCGGAGCTCGTCCCAGAGCCGGGGGCGAGAACCGCTCGGAGCTGGAGTGCTCGCTGGCAGATCGCCACGCGCACGCCGGCCCCGCAGCGTGACGGCGTCGCGTAGCGCCATGGCAGCTCGGCGCAGGAGCAGCGAGCTCGACCGGTTCGACTGCCGCGCGGCGTAGCTCAGCTCCGCCATCCACTCGGCCCGAAACCGTTCCCTGTCGCGCGCCGGCGCAATCCATGCCGCGCAGCGGGCGATGGCCAAGCTGAATCGCAGCATCGGCTGTGCCCCGGGTCGGAGATCGCTGGGTCCCGGAGGACCTGTCGGCGAGGCCATGTCAGACCTCCCTGGCCTGAGCTTGCTGGCCGGCAAGAGCCCAGCGCAGCGCCGGGAATCTCGCCTGCGCCTCGGCGAGCATCGCCTCACCGGCCGCCGTCAGGCCGTAGTAACAGCGTGGCGGACGCTTCTCGGCCTCGGCTTCTTCCTGCGGCTCCCACTGCGACTCCAGCATGCCGGCATCCTCGAGACGGCGGAGGGCGGGATACACCGTGCCGTCCGGCAGGCCGGACACGTCCATGATGTCGAAGCCGTACCGGTAGCCGCCGGCAATGGACTGCAAGAGAACGCCGGTGGTGAAGGTCAATCTGAGGTTGGCCATCGTTCCTCGGGTCTTTTCTCGGGTGCGGTCGTCGATGGTTGGACGCTGCCAGCTTCCGAGAGGTTAGCTCGTATACTAGATATATACCTAGTATACGAGATAAGAGCGGAAGCGACAACAGCAACTGCCCTGAAACCAATCCGGCCATTTGCGAGTCTTTAAGAACCGAGGAGCTCGCACCGATTCAGGGGGACGACCGATGGACAGTGTCTGGCAAGACTTCCGTTACGCCACCCGCATGCTGCTGAAGAACCCGGGATTCACAGCCGTCGCGGTGCTCGTGCTCGCCCTCGGCATCGGCGCCAACACCGCGGCCTTCACGCTCACCAACTCGCTGCTGCTGCGGCCGATCGAGGCTGAAGCCCCCCACGAGCTCGTGGCGCTGTACAGCAAGCACACAACGCGGCCCGACTCCTTCAGGCCGTTTTCCTACCCCAACTTCGAGGACATCCGCGAGCTCAACACGACGTTCACCAGCGTGATGGCGCACGACTTGACGACCGTGGGGCTGACCGAAGGCGACGTCACCCGCCGCATCTTCGCCGAGATGGCCACCCACGACTACTTCGACACCTTCGGCGTGACTCCCTATCGCGGGCGCTTCTTCACCGCCGCCGAGGAGGTGCCCGGGAGCGCCAGCCCGGTGGCCGTGGTGAGCTATGAGTACTGGCGCAAGGGCGGCGAGGATCCCGATCTCGTCGGCAAGACCATGAAGGTGAACGGCCACGTGCTGACGATCGTCGGCATCGCGCCGCGGTTCTTCACCGGCCGCACGGCACTCATGTCATCCGGGCTGTACCTACCGTTCGGTATGTACGACCTGCTGATGAGCGACATGTTCGTCGACGGCAACAGCTCGCTGGCCGAGCGCGACAATCACCGCTTGTTGGTGGTCGGTCGACTGCGACCTGGCGTCACGATCGAGGAGGCGAACGCGCAGCTGGGCAGCCTCGCGGCCCGCCTGGAAGAGGCCTACCCGGGGATCAATGAAGATCACACGATCATCGTCGGGCCGCTGTCACGGATGGGCATCAGCACCAGCCCCCCCGACGAGGGCCAGGTATCGGTGGTAGCCGGAGTACTGCTAACGATGACCGGCATCGTCCTGCTGATCGCGTGCATCAATCTCGCCAACATGCTGCTGGCGCGCGGCGCTGTCCGGCGCAAGGAGTTCGCCATCCGTCTGGCGATCGGCGGCGGACGCGGGCGCATCATCCGCCAACTGCTCACCGAGGGTCTGCTGCTGTCCGTTCTGGGCGCAGCCGCAGGACTGGTCGTCGCCTACTGGGTCAACAACCTGCTGGCCGCCTCGATGAACGAGCTGCTGGCGCTCAACAGCTTGGCCCTGGATATCGTCATGCGTTCCGCGCCCGACGCCCGGGTGCTGACGTTCACGGCGGCGTTCTGCCTGCTGGGCACGCTGCTGTTCGGGTTCGGGCCGGCATGGAAACACTCGCATCCCGATGTCATGCAAGACCTCAAGGCGCAGGCCGGAGCGACGGCCGCCAAGGGCCGGCGCCGTGGCCTGTTTGCCCGCGGCAACGTCCTGGTGATCAGCCAACTCGCCCTGTCTCTGGTCCTGCTGATCTCCGCCGGGCTGTTCATGCGCGCCGCCATGGTCGCCGCCAACATCGACCCGGGCTTCGATCTCGACAACGGCATCCTGGTGGAGGTCGACCCGAGTCTGGTCGGCTACGACGAGCCGCGCTCCAAGGACCTGTACCGGCAGCTGCATGAGCGCCTCAGCTCCATTCCCGGGATCGAAGTGACAAGCGTTGCAGCCACTGTACCCTTCGGCTCCGTCTCGTTAGGCCGGCGCGTGCGGCGGGCCGAGGATCTGCCGGGGGCGGCAGGCAGCGGTACCGAGGAGATCGAAACCGTCTCGGCGACCTCGAACATCATCGGCGCCGATTACTTCGGTGCCCTTGGCGTGGCCGTCGTCCGCGGCCGCAGCTTTACCCGCGCCGAGACCGAATCCGACAGCGGGCCGCCCGTGGCCATTGTAGACGAGCTGCTGGCCGCCAGGCTGTGGCCAGAGCAGGATCCTATCGGCCGCCAAATCGGCTTCGGCCGTCGGCCCGGCGATCGCGGCGGCAACGAGATGGAGGTGGTCGGAGTGGTGGCCACGGTGCGCGACGACCTGTTCCCGTCGGAGCTCGGACCCCACGTGTATGTGCCCTTTGGGCAAAGTTTCCAGGCGGGCATGCATATCCACCTGCGGACCGCGACGACGGACGAGGAATCCCGCGCCCTGCTGCTCGAGGCGGTGCGCAAACAGATCCGCGCCGTCGATGACCAGCTGCCGATCATCAGCCTGAGAACGCTCCGCGGCCACATGGCCGAGAGCGCCAGCCTGTGGATGGTTCGACTGGGGGCGACCATCTTCAGCGCCTTCGGCGCACTCGCCCTCTTCCTGGCCGTTGTCGGCGTCTACGGTGTGAGGGCCTATACAGTGGCACAGCGCACCCGCGAGATCGGGATCCGCAAGGCTCTGGGCGCCACCACGAGCGAGACCCTGTGGTTGGTCGTGCGCGAGAGCATTGTCCTGACCGGCGTCGGCCTGGCGCTGGGACTGCTGCTGGCCGCAGCGGTGGCACGCGTGCTCAGCAGCCTGCTCTACGAGGTCAGCGCCCTGGATCCGATTGCCTTTATCGCCGCGCCCGTGATTCTCGCCCTCGCGTCGCTGGTGGCCACCTACCTGCCGGCAAGGCGGGCGGCTAGCGTGGCGCCGATCACGGCGCTCCAGCACGAGTAGCTGGGACGAACACCTGCCAGGCAAATATTCGGTCCTGAATCAGTGCCGGCCAAAGATCGTGCGGCGCTACGGCCCGCTGGGGTACAGACAGGTCAACGGACGCACTCCTCCTGCCTCTGGGATGAGAATCGCCGCTGTTCGTGCCAGGATGACGGGCAACCTACCCAAGACGTACCGATGTGCAGGAGCACGGCACCGATCCTGTCCGCACCGGGCCGCGCTTGGCCACTCTTGTCTGGGGGTTCCCCTGGTGGTTCCGTTGCCTGCGGACGTATTATCAGGTGGGGCGTAGCTTCGATTCTCGGCGGCTGAATGAGTCGCTCTGGGACCCGCGAGAGAATTTCTTGCCGCGCACGTGAGGGGCGCAAAAGACCAGGTGCGGCCATCAGACGCCTCAAAGCTGAATGCAGCTCAGTGGGTGGGCAGATCTCGCATGTCACTGTTCATTTCGCCTGATCCGCTCGTCAAGCACTGACGCGCCGAGGTTGGACGCGCGCCGGCACTACCAAGTTGAAGAGCGGAAATTGCACCAGATCGCCTCAGAGCTTGCCGAGATCGCCCGCGGCTTTTACAGCCGCGGTTGGGCGTTGGGAACGAGCGGCAACTTCAGCGCGGTCACCAGCCGCGATCCGCTGAGGTTGGCGATCACCGCCAGCGGGATCGACAAGGGATCGGTCACGGCCGAGCAAATCGTAGAGATCGACGAGCACGGAGGAGTCGCCCAGCCCGACCACACGGCCACGGGCCAACCGAGGCGTCCCTCGGCGGAAGCGGGGCTCCATCTGAGTGTCGTGCGCGCCGGCGGGGCCGGGGCCGTCTTTCACACCCACTCCGTCTGGGGGACCCTGGTTTCCGAGGTCTACGCGACCGACGGGGGCGTGAGCCTCGAGGGCTTCGAGATGCTCAAGGGGTTGCGCGGCGTCTCCACGCACAGGCACCGCGAGCGGCTGACGATCCTGGAGAACTCCCAGGACTATCAGGCGTTGAGCGGAGCGGTTGCAGCACTGTTGCAGAGCGACCCCCATGCCCACGGGTTCCTGCTGCGGCGCCACGGCCTGTACACTTGGGGACAGGACCTGCAGGAAGCCAAGCGGCACGTAGAAATCCTCGAGTTCTTGCTAGAGGTAACCGGGCGCACGCTCGCGCCGGCAAGCCTGCGCGAGTGACGGCAGGCGGCCCGGCCCGAGCCGCAGTTCCAGGGGGAGCAGCGACCATGGCCATCGTTACCATTCCCGACGAAAACCGGAAGATCGAAGATCCCGACGAAGTCACGGCGTACCTGGCGAGTATCGGCATCGACTACGAGCAGTGGGAGCCGGCCCACCCCGTGGCCGAGGACGCGCCGGAAGAAGAGATCCTCGAGGCCTACGGCGTCGAGATCCAAAAGCTCAAGGGCGAAGGCGGCTACGTCACCGCCGACGTCATCGACATCAACCCTGAAACGCCTAATCTCGACATGCTGCTGAACAAGTTCAACGTCGAGCACTGGCACAACGAGGACGAGGTGCGCTTCGTCATCGACGGACGGGGCCTCTTCCACATCAACCCCGAGGAAGGGCCGGTGGTATCGATCGAAGTGCGGGCCGGCGACCTGCTCCGCGTGCCCCGGGGAACCCACCATTGGTTCGACCTCTGCGCCGAGAGCAGGATCCGGGCGATCCGCCTGTTCCAGGATCCCTCCGGCTGGACTCCCCACTACACCGACAGCGGCGTCAGCCGCGGCTATGAGCCCGTTTGCCTGGGCCCCGCCTATATCCCTCCGCACGAAGTGAGCCGGTAGCAGGAAGTCTCCTTACGCGGGGAACTGGGTCAGCCCGTTGCCTGAACAAACCCCGATCAAAGCCCTCTTGCTCGACATCGAGGGGACGACCACCCCGGTGGAGTTCGTCTACGACGTGCTCTTCCCCTACGCCCGAGCCCGCGTCGAGGAGTTCGTCCGACGCTTGGGGCATACCGAGGATGTCGGCGACGACATCGAAGGGCTGCGCCGCCAGCACGCCGCCGACGTGGAAGAGGACCTGAATCCGCCCCCGTGGAAGCTCGGCCCAGGAGATCTCGAGGCCGCGCCGGCCGGCGGTGAGGCGCCCGGTGTCGTCGCGGACAACGTCGAGTCGCTCGTCGCCTACGTTCATTGGATGATGGAGGAGGATCGCAAGTCCACACCTCTGAAATCGCTGCAGGGGAAGATCTGGGAGGACGGCTACCGGAGCGGCGCGCTCGAGGGGCAGGTCTACCCGGACGTCCGCGGCGCCTTCAAGCGCTGGAGGCAGCAAGGCCGGCAGATCTTCATTTACTCCTCCGGAAGCGTGCTGGCACAGAAGCTGCTCTTCGGCAACTCGACGGCCGGCAACCTCGGCGAGCTCATCAGTGGCTACTTCGACACCACCACAGGGCCCAAGAAAGAGGAAGCCAGCTATCGGAAGATTGCTACCGAGGTGGGGGTTCCGCCAGAACAGATCTGGTTTACATCCGACGTGGCCGACGAGCTTGACGCCGCCAGGCGTGCCGGAATGCAGACGGCACTGTGCGTGCGCTCACAGGGGCCGCCCCCAGAGGCATCTGGGCACCCGGTTATCCGGAGCTTTGAAGGAGTCTTCTCGTAGCCTGGGAGGCGGCGGTGCGTGCTGCAGGCGCAACCGTCCAGCGGGAGGCGTGCGGGCGAGGCCGAACCGGTGGAGCAGTGCCGATGAACGCGTCAGTGGTGTTCGAGTTACTACTGGTGGCAGCGCTCGTCAGCTACGTCGGCTACCAATTCGGGCGCCCGCGATGGGCGAGGATGGCGGTAAACGGCGCGGCGGTGGGCCTCCAGTATCGCCCAGTGGCGAGGCCCTCTATCATCTCTGCAGCGCGAACAATCCCATTCTGTACGGAACCAGAGGCCCAGCGCGGACCGCGGCGGCCCACGGCATCCCGACTGGTGCTCCCTTGGTTCCCAGGGAGGCTTCCAATGGATGGTCGCAAGCGGCTGGCCACGTATCTCTCCACCCACGGGGCGGAGTTCCATATCCACAGGCACCCGGCGGCCTACACGGCTCGCGAGATCGCCCGCTTGGAGAATGTCCCCGAAGAGGCGTTCGTAAAGGTCGTCGTAGCAGACGCGGACGGCCAACTCGTGATGCTGTGTCTGCCGGCGTCACGCGATGTGAACCTGGCGGCCGCCGCGCAGGCTCTCGAGGCGAAGCACGTGCGCCTCGCCTCCGAGGAGGAGTTCGGCGAAGTCTTCCAAGGCTGCGAAGTGGGCGCTATGCCGCCCTTCGGCAATCTCTACTCGGTGCCGGTCTATGTGGACGACACACTCGCTGCGGACGACCGCATCGAGTTCAGCGCCGGCAACCACGAGGAAACGTTCGAGATGTACTACAAGGACTTCGAGCGCCTCGTCAAACCCCAGATCGCCCACTTCAGCCAGCCGCGCTGATCAGCCGGTCAGCCTTCGAGTCCTTCGAGAAAGGCGTCTAGTTGGTCGTGGCGTTTCCGGTCAGCAACACGCTCGATATACCAGGTAATATCTGTAGGAGATGCCATAGCA
>JACZXM010000520.1 GCA_022571615.1 Acidobacteriota bacterium
TGCGCTGTGGGACGCTGAATCCAGTCAGACACTATTCGACTTCCGAGTTGTGGATCTGGCCGAGCAGATCGCCCCATTGGCGAGGGAACCCGCACAGGACAGCCGGCCCGAGCGCGAGCGCGAGGCTTCTGACTGGTTCGAGATCGGGTGCGACCTCGAGCTCACCTGCCCCGAGGAAGCTCGCGACGCCTACCGCCGGGGGCTGGAGATCGACCCCGAGCACGCCGACACGCACGTAAACCTCGGACGGCTGCTGCACGAGATCGGCGATGTCGGGGTCGCAGAACGCCACTATCGCCAGGCTCTTTCGATCCGGCCCACCGACCTCACGGCGCTATTCAACCTCGGCGTTGCACTCGAGGATGCCGGGCGTCTGCGCGAGGCGAGCCTTGCGTACCGGGAGGCCCTGCTGGCCAATCCCGACCACGCCGATGCGCATTTCAACCTCGCCGGGGTACTCGAACGAACCGGTCACAAGGAACACGCGCTGCGGCACCTCAAGGCCTACCGGCAACTGATCAGTGAGCGCGGCCAGGATAGCGACGACGGCTCGGCCTGACCGGTCTTACCAGGCCCGTCACACTTTCACCGCGGCTGTACCCATCACACGTCTACCGCGGCCTGCCAGGCTCCGCGGCCAGCGCCCGGTAGTACTCCTCGACCATCTCGCGGTAGCTCTCGGGTACTTCGTCGGAGCCTGCCAGCTGCGGCCGTCTTCCCGAGGCGGCATCGGTAATGCGGTGGAGCCAGAACTCGAACAGCTTGAGGCCGTCGATCACCTCTCGGCGCAAGTCATCGAGCCCCCGCAAAGAGCCCTCGAACTGCGCCTCGAAATCGCGCATCGCCCCGATCACCAGCTCCAGGTCGGCAACCTGGACGCCCCGCTCTGCAAGCCGGTCTCGCAGCTTCTCGGCGTCCCTGATCCGTTGCTGGAACTCACGCCCCAACTGGCGTGCGTCCTGCGCCTGTTGCAGCCGCTGCGCGAACGACTCGAGGCGCTCGACGAGCTGGCGTGTGTCTTCCAATGCCGAGGCCAGCTGGTCCTGCTCCGACACCTGCATCCCTTCAGCGGCACTGGCCACCATGGAATCGAGGCGCTCCAGGTCATCGCTAATTCCCTCCTCGAAGCGTCGCGCGTAGCCGCTGTTTCTCTCCTGCACGACGCCCTTCGAGTACCGGACCTTGTCGGACAGCTTCGAATCGCGGATCCACTCTGCAGCCTCCTGCAACCCGCGTGAGGCCTTCATCTGCGTGCCGCGTGAGCCACGGGCCATTCGATCGATCTGCGATTCGACCTCGTCGATCTGCTCGGCGAGCTCGTCCTTACGGCCCATCAACCGCTCGAGCCGCTCCCGATCGCCTTGGCCGCCAGCACCCGGACGATCGACCTCGCTCTCGATCCTCTGCTGGGCGGCGCGCATGTCCGCAACGCGGCTCTGTAGGTCTCGGAAATCCCGCTGCAGACGACCCTTCCTGTTCTTGTCGAGCAGTCGGCGGGCATTGTTGAGCTCACCGAGGGCCTTGGCACTCTCGGTGAGTCGCCTCTCTCCGCCGCTAGCGGCGGAGCGCCGCATCGCATCGGCGGCCTGTTGGAGACGGTTGGCCGCCTCCTGCAGCTCGCGCCGCGAGCTCTGGCGTGCCAGCCGCTCGAGCTTGCGAGCCAGCTCCTCGGCCTGCTGTGCCACGTCGCGCTGGTTCCCCCCGCCCGTGCCCTGATTGGGGGCGCGCGCCGCCTGCGCCCGCTGCCGCTCGATTTCCTGCTGCTGCCGCCGGGCGAGCTCGGTGAGCCTTTGAAGCGCGGCATCGACCTCGTTATCCGTCTGCTGCTGGCGCGGTTGTTTTACAATGACGGTCTCATCACCATCTTTGCCTTCGCCGGAATTTACGCGGGGAATGTGTTTGATTTTACGCTGCAAGATATCATGATGCTGGGAATCGTTGTCAACATTACCGCCGGAATAGGCGCCTTTTCGATGGGATTTATGGATGACCGCCTGGGCGGAAAACCAACCATAATGCTCAGCCTGTTCGGTTTAATAATTGCGACTTTCATAGCCGCGATTGCCACCGGTCCTGCGATGATATGGATCGCTGGAATTATAATGGGTATATTTTCGGGACC
>JACZXM010000521.1 GCA_022571615.1 Acidobacteriota bacterium
GCCGCAGTTGCACGGTGCGGCGAAACTGAACCTGGTTCTCGTCCTGCAGCACGATCTGCACCGACTTGACCGAGCCGGAAAAATTGCCGACCTCCAGGAACGCCTCGTGCCGGAACGGATCGGTCGGCGTGGGCCGGATCTCGAAGGCGGAGATCCCCACGTTGTCAGCGGGCTCGAACACACTCAGGTACTTGACCTGTGCGGGCACGCCCACGGCGGCCACGCCGTCGCTAATCAACCAGGCCTCGGTACCTTCCTGAAGCGCCGGGAACCGGAACGAGCCTGAGTGCGGGCGCAAGCGATCCAGCGCGGCGATCACCGCCGCACGATCGCTGGTTGCCGGCGTCACGACCCGTCCTCCCGTGTCGTAGAGAACGAACGTATCGGCCCCCGAGCCCCCCGTCAGCAGACCGCGGGCCAGCTTCCGCGCCCGCTCGAAGCGGCTTTCCCCCTCGGCGGTAAGCGCCGCCATCCCGAGGCTGGTGTCGATCACCAGCGCCACCTCGCGCCCCGTAGGTCCGTCCCCTCCCCACTCCGCCTCGGTGAACGAGAGTACCAGCGAGAGCCCGATCAGCAGCGCGATCAGCAACGAGATGAGCCGCCGCAACAGCTCCACCCACGATCGCCGCCGTCGCCGCTCCAACACCCGCTCCCACAGCAGTGACGAGGACACCAGCACCTCCCGGTGCCGGATGCGCAGGAAAAAGATGACGAGTATGGCACTCGCGGCCAGCCCCAGCACGAGCCAGGCCTGCCACTGCGCCATCGCGAGAAAGCTCATGCCGACCGCGTGGGAGGGGAGGAACGCGCGAAAGCGGGGCGGGGTCCCGATTGTACCCGGCCGGCCGGCCGGAACCTACTCCGGGGCTAGCAGACCGTGGTGTTAGCCCCTGCTGATCACCGACTTCAGCGCCGACGAGGTCAAGGGCTACGCCTTCGACGTGCCCTTCTACACGATCATCGAGATCGATCCGCCTGCCACCGACACGATGGACGTCATTTAGTTTCTCTGGAAGCGGTAGGAAATGAGCGTAGCCCGGAAACCGAGCTGCCCGGCGAGTATAATGCCCCCGCACGCAAACCCCGGAGGAGAGCCATGACACTGCGCATCAACGACGAAGCGCCCGACTTCACCGCCGAGACCACCCAGGGCACAATCAGCTTTCACGAGTGGATCGGCGACGGCTGGGCGATGTTGTTCTCGCACCCGAAGGATTTTACGCCGGTCTGTACCACGGAGCTCGGTGCGGTTGCCGGCCTTGTGGACGAGTTCACAGCGCGCAACTGCAAGATCCTCGGCATCAGCGTCGACGGCGTGAGCGATCACGAGGCCTGGAGCAAGGACATCGAGAAGTGCACGGGCAACCCGGTCAACTACCCGTTGATCGGCGACCCCGAGCTCAAGGTCGTCAAGCTCTACGACATGTTGCCCGCCGACGCCGGCGACACCTCAGAGGGACGCACGCCGATGGACAACGCCACGGCGCGCTCCGTGTTCGTCATCGGCCCGGACAAGAAGATCAAGGCAACGCTGACCTACCCGATGAGCACCGGGCGCAACTTCGCCGAGATTCTGCGGCTGCTCGATTCGTGCCAGCTCACCGCCTATCAGCAGGTGGCCACTCCCGCCAACTGGCAGCAGGGCGACGACGTCATCATCGCTCCTGCCGTATCCGACGAGGCGGCACGCGAGAAGTACCCCGATGGATGGCAGCAGCCGCTGCCGTATATCCGCATGGTGCCGCAGCCGAAGTAGTCGCCCTGGTTGGCTCCGCCGGTCACTGGAGATAGAACTGGACCGTCACCGTCAGCAGCGTCACAACCGGGCTGCCGTTATACAACACCGGCGTGTAGCGCCACTGTTCCACTGCATCCGCTGCTGACTCATCGAGCAGTGGATGGATCCCTCGCAGCACATTGACGTGCTCCACGGCACCGTCCAGACCGATCCTCGCCTCCAGGATGACCGTGCCGGCGAGCTTGGCGTCGCGTGCGGCTTGTGGATACTCGGGAGACACATGCACGATCCTGCGCGGCGCCTGGATGTCCCCTCCAATTCGACGAGGCCCCCCGACAACGAGCCGCTCGCTTTGCGACCCTCTCGACACTGCCTCG
>JACZXM010000522.1 GCA_022571615.1 Acidobacteriota bacterium
TTCTCCAGCTTCATGCTGCGAACCACCTGGTCGGTCCGCGCTTGGCTGGCCGGCTGCATGCTCCCGACCAGGAAAAGACGCCAGGGCTCGTCCGTGGTCTGGATGGCGGAGTGGAAGGCGGTCAGCAGGCGCTCGAGGTTCTTGTGATACCGATCGGTCCCGACATAGAGGAGATAGGGGCCCCAGCCGTTGCGTCCTACCACGGTGGAACCGCTGGGCGATGGCGGAGATCCCTCGATCGATCCATCGAGATCGACGAAAGGAGGCAACAACATGGCATCGACTGCACACGGAGTGACCGTTATGCGATTCTCGACCCTCCGTCCCACGATCCTCCTCACCGACTCTGCCGTGTGCTTGGAGAGCGCGAGGATCTCCTTTGCCCTGGTGCAGGCCAGGTAGCTGGCCAGCATCGAGTACACCCTCTTGAGCTGGGAAAACCCCATCGCTGAAAAGTACTTGCGGATCGTGAAGTAGTTGACGTCGGTCATGGTGATGACGGCGGGAACCGGCATCAGGGCCGGGAGATCGAAGTGGGGGTAGTGGTAGACGTCCACACCTCCCAAGCGCCGGATCAACCGGGCCACCTGCCAGTGCTGAGTTGGCCTCATGAAGGGCGCGTCGAGGACGACCGCGTCCACTGTTCCGGTATCGCGCAGGCGAGCCAAGCGCGGGTGCAAGTCCGGCTCAGGCCGGATAATCAGAATGAAGCGCGCCCCCGGATCTGCAACCGGCAGCTGCTCGACGAGGTTGAGAATGTATATGCTGAGGCCGTCCTCGACGCGGTTGACACCCCGACAGTCGATCAGCACCTTCATGAGTCACCCGGATAAGCTGCGAATGGCGCCATGGTACCCAGTCTTTCGCCTTGTCGCCAACCGGTCTCCCGGTGTGTCTGGCCGGACGCGCCCAGAGCATAACCAACACACACTGTGCCACAGATAACCATTCGACTGCCCTCGGCAAAGGCCATCGCTCTGGCGGTCTTGGTATCCGTGACACTGGCACTGCTGGGCGGGCAGCATGCTCTGGGTCTTGTCGGCCGATTCCTCGTTCGAGAGGACGCCCTGGTCCGATCCGACGCGATCGTCGTTACGGCGGCGGGCCTCCCCGATCGTATTCTGGAGGCAGTGGACCTGTACAAGGCGGGCTACGCGGACCGGATGATCTGGTGCCGCGAGCCACTGCCCGAAACGCTCATCGAGAGCGAGTTATTCGGGCACGAGAAGGGGGCTTTCACCGGCGCGCTGCAACGGCGCTCCGGCTGCTTCGAGCTCGCCGACCGGGGGACCCTGCTGCTGGACGAAATCGGCGACATGCCGGTCGGCACGCAAGCCAAGCTGCTGCGCGTGCTTGAGGATTCCAAGGTGCGGCGTCTGGGCGGCAGCCACGAGTTCAATGTCGATGTGCGCGTGATCGCATCGACCAACAAAGACTTGAGAGCAGCGATCCAGCAGAACTTGATGCGCGAGGACCTCTACTATCGCCTGAACGTCTTCCACATCCGGCTGCCAGCCCTGCGCGAGCGCCCGGAAGATATTCCGCCGCTCACCGCGGCGCTGCTTCGGGATCTGAACAAGAAACACGAGTGCCGCGTGGTGGGTCTTCATCGCGATGTGGCGGAAAACTTCCAGCGCTATCGCTGGCCGGGCAATGTGAGAGAACTGCGCAACGTGCTCGAACGGGCGGTGATTCTCGCCGGCGAGGGAACCGTGCAGGCTTCTCATCTGATGGGATCGCTGAGCGAAGATGCCGCCGGGGTGTCACCGCGCCGCGCCGCCGATCCTAATGAAGTGACGCTGCGGGTGGGGACCACGGTGCGGGAGGCCGAGAAAGCACTGCTGCTTCGCACGCTCGATCACACTGGCAATAACAAGACCCGCGCGGCGCGCATCCTCGACATCAGCCTGAAAACATTGCATAACAAACTGAAGGAATACCAAGCGCAGTAGGGCGGTAGCGGTGCGGCGGAGCCCGGCGGCCGGAGGGATCGAGGAAACGCCATGTCGCTGAGGGCACGTTTACGGCTTTTCATCATCGCGCTGGTGGTCGTGGTGGTCGTGGCTCTCTCGGCGCTCTATGTGCGGGCGGTCGTCGAGACCCGTTTCGAGGACC
>JACZXM010000523.1 GCA_022571615.1 Acidobacteriota bacterium
TGCTCGCTTGAAGCTCTCGTGCAGCTCGAGTGGGCTCCGGCCGGTGGGCGAAAACTCCACGTCCTCGGGTAGCAGCACCGGGAGATCCTGCGGCGGAACGGCCTCATACGCCCCGTCGGCCCGCCGGACGATCGGAATCGGCGTCCCCCAGTAGCGTTGGCGGCTGATTAGCCAATCCCTCAGTCGGTAGGTGACCGCCTCCTTGCCGATCCCCTGTGCCTCGATCCAATCCGTCACCGCGTCGATGGCCGGATTGGCGCGGCCCTTGGCCTCGGTGCATGGGGTCCCGTCGAAGGGGCCGCTGTTGACCATCGTGCCCGGGCCGACGTAGGCCGCCTCCATGCGGTCTCCATCCAGCGCCTCGCCGGCGGGCTGAATCACCGGGCGCACCCGTAGCCCGTACTTGCGGGCGAACTCGAAATCGCGCTCGTCATGGCCCGGTACCGCCATGATGGCACCGGTCCCGTAGGTCAACATCACGTAGTCGGCGATCCAGATCGGAATGCGCTCGTCGTTGACCGGGTTGATGGCGTAGCCGCCGGTGAACGCGCCGGTCTTGTCGCGGCCCTCGGCGGTACGCTCGATCTCGCTGGTTCCCGCTGCTTGCTCGACAACTTCTCCCACCCGCTCTCGTTGGGCATCCGAGGTTACCTTCTGCACCAGCTCGTGCTCCGGCGCCAGGACCATGAAGGTCACCCCCCAGAGCGTGTCGGGGCGGGTGGTGAAGATCTCGATCAGGTGCCCCGCTTCGGTGTGGAACCGCACCGCGGCTCCCTCGCTACGACCAATCCAGTTGGTCTGCGACTTGACGATGGGATCAGGCCACTGCAGCTTGGAGAAATCCAGCAGCTCATTGGCATAGTTGGTGATTCGAAGGAACCACTGCGACATCAGCTTCTGGATCACCGGTTGACCGGTGCGCTCGTCCTTGCCGTCGATGACCTGCTCGTTAGCAAGCACCGTCTGCAGGCTCTCTGACCAGTTCACGAGCGCCTCGCCACGGTACGCCAGACCGTTCTCGAAAAAGAGCCTGAAGAACCACTCGGTCCACTTGTAGAACTCGGGCGTGCAGGTGACGACCTCGCGATCCCAGTCGAACATCGCTCCCATTGATCGCAGCTGCCGCCGCATGGTCTCGATGTTGGCATACGTCCACTTCCGGGGATGCACCCCGCGCTGGATCGCGGCGTTCTCGGCCGGTAGGCCGAAGGCATCGAAGCCCATGGGGAACAGCACGTTGTACCCGCGCATGCGCATGAATCGAGCCCGAGCATCTGAGGGCGTCATGGCCCACCAGTGGCCGATGTGCAGATCGCCGCTCGGATACGGGAGCATGGTCAGGGCATAGTGCTTGGGTTTGCTCCAGTCGACCCGCGCGCGGTAGAGCCCTTCCTGCTCCCAGCGCGCTCGCCACTTGGCCTCGACTTGCGCCGGTTCGTACTTCCCCATCAGTTTTCCTGCCCGGCCTTTTTATCGACATCGGAATCCGCCACGGCATCGCTGCCAGATCCCTTCACACGCTGTCCGAGCCGGCGTCGGATTCCGTCCAGCACGCCGTTCACGAAGGGGCCGGCCTGGCTACCGCTGAAGCGCTTGGCGAGCTCGATCGCCTCGTCGATCACCACCGCTGGCGGGATGTCGCGCTCGTTGAGTAGCTCGTACACGCCCAGTCGCAGGATGTTGCGATCCACGTTGCCCATGCGGTCGAGGCGCCAGTTGTCGGCTTGTTCGTCGATCAACGGGTCGATCGTTTCGATCCCCGCCACGGTGCCCGAGACCAGCCGCTCGGCAAAGCCGACGACCTCAGCGGACTCCGGCTGGCTGGCCCAGAAGCCCTCGAACAGCCGCTCCAAGTCCTTGCCCGTGGCCTCCCACTGATAGAGGCACTGCAACGCGCGCTCGCGAGCTCGGTGTCGATGTCCCATGTCTAGCAGGCCGTGGTGGAAGTGTGATGGGTCTGGTTACACCGCCGAGGGTGCACATGCAAGGCGCCACGACTGTCGGCGATGCCGACGTGCATCGTCAAGGAGGGACAACGCCGCAGATGCGCCCTTGGCGGTACCCTTCGCAGCAAGTGGGATTTACGGGCGACTGGCAGCGTCGCAACTCCTC
>JACZXM010000051.1 GCA_022571615.1 Acidobacteriota bacterium
TGGACAGGCCAGCAACGGCCCCACTACCGAGAAGCGCAGATGCGCCCAGCGCTCGTGGGATCCCACCGCCTTGTCGTCGCTCATGATCCTGTCCTGTCGCCGGCACTCGGGCTGTTGGCCAGCGAGCGGGACGCTACGGATCGCTCATCAAGGCGTCCAGGTGCATCTTGTGCGGGTCGGGTACGAACCTCGAAAAGCGCGACTCGCTCGCGCCTGAGCCAGTGCTCAGCGGCCCCAGAAAGCGCAACACCGCGACCACCCGAGCGGCCGGCTCGGCGAGCCTGGCGAACGCCGCCAACAGACAGCCCGGCAGTGCCTCGCTCGCCACGGGGGTAGCGAAATGACCGCGGGCGGCCAACAAGAACCGGCTGGCAGCCACACTCTCGCGCCACCACAGGCACCAGCGTCGCAGCGTCCGGTGGCTCACGGACAACAGCACCTAGAGCCGCAGCAGTCGGGGCGGCGTCGGCCCCTGCATCAAGATCGGCAACAGCAGCACGACCACGCCCCAGTAGACCTTGCGGCCCAAGAACCGGAGCGATGGCGGTGTTGTCCGGCGCCGACACCCATCCACCGCGCAGCAGAAGCTGAACCGCATCTCGTGCTGCGGCCCCAGACCCGACGGGCCGCCCCGCGGCTTGCGCCGGTAGTGCGCACAATGGAGCACCCCGCCGCAGGCGCACCCTTGCTGCTGAGCTTGCCTGGCCAGCTCCTCGTCTAGACGTAATAGAAGATCGAAGAAACTGGAATCCACAAGCAGGGCCTGGTACAAGGGGCCGTCTCCTTTTCGTCGTTTGGTGGCAACCAAAAAACTGACGAAAGAAGACGGGATCTTCGGGGGGTTCGTCAACCCCCCGAAGCATCTCCTTGTTGCAAGAAAACGCGCCCTCACGGGCGCGGATGATGTTGATGCCTCTCACATCTTGATCACACTACGCGATGGCCAACCCCCACCCTCCATTACATAGCCTGATCACCATGCCGCTCCCAAGCATCGATTGGCCTGCTCAGGCTCAGGGAGCCCGCGACGCTGAGTTGTTGCGAGCTCGGTTTCCGGTACGTGGGCCGGAAATGTTTGTAACTTACGTACTACTGAGTATTATTAATCTACGTATTCTTCTGCTGCGTATTATTGGGAAGCGATCGCGGACGAAAAAACCGCATAAACGGGCTGGAGGGGGGAGGAGGGGAGTTTGAGAAGTGCCAATTTGGCCGATCAAGATGTAGTGGAATTGGCATTTCTAGAAGTGCCGGATTGGCACTTCTAAACTCTACTGGGCAAACTCACTCACGCGCCTCTGTTACGCCAGTCGGTCTTACAGTCGTCTCGCTGGCTACGAGGACACGAACGATGCCGAGCGGCTTTGTGTCGACCCGGCCATGCGAAACATCGTGGGTGACGCCTCCCGGGGCTCCGCTCCGGACCCTCCACGATCGTAGGTGCGCGCCAGTCGGGTTCCGGAGAAGCCGCATGATCCATAGCGAGCTGACAGCGTCGTGACCCAATTGCGAGGTACGAGCCTTCGTTGTCCCATCTGCGAGACGCGGGAGAGGCGCCCGCTGTTCCGGGGCCGGGACTGGGATTGGGGATCGGGCGCATCCTTCTCGTTCGTCAAATGCGCTCGATGCGGGCTCGTCCGCACCGAGCCCCGGCCCAGCCCAGAGGAGATCAGCCGTTTCTATCCCGACGGGAGCTGGCCGCGGGTCCGAGCCGGAGGGGATCCCCTCGAGGCCTGTGTCCAGGGGGTTCCCTGGAGGCAGCTCATGCACGGTCGGGCCGAGGCCGTGCGCGCCGTCGTGCCGGGCCCGGCCCGGCTCCTCGAGATCGGGTGCGGTGATGGGTACTTCCTGCGCTACGTCAAGGATCTGGGATGGGATGTGGAAGGGATCGAGCTGGGGAGGTCTGCCGCCGAGTTCGCCAGGGAGAGGCTGGGGGTCAGGGTGCATTGCGGTCGGGTCGAGGAGCTGTCCCTTCCGCAGTCCCGCTACGACGTCATCTACCTGCACCATGTCTTCGAGCATCTGGGTTCCCCGCTCGAAACGCTGCAGCGCCTACGGCCCCTTCTGGCCGATGGTGGATGGTTATACCTGGCCATTCCGAACTGGCGCAGCCTCGATCGCCGGATCTTCGGAGCCTGCTGGATTGGGATGACGCCACCCCAGCACCTCTTCCTGTACGACCGGTCCACCTTGAAGGCCCTCTTGGCCAAGGCCGGTTTCAAGCTCAAGCGGACAACGACTTACAGCCGGGAGGGGACGACCCTCCTGGGCTACACCGAGAGTCTCCGTTACCTCCTCATAGAGTGGGGGCTCCGTCCGGAAAGACCTCGGCCGAGCGGGGCGAAGCCGGGGCCGACCTGGCCCGACGGATCGCTGCGCTCGGACCGCGCGTGGAAGCGGCTGCTGCAACGAGCGGAGAAGGCCTTCTGGTGGCCGGTCCACACCCTAGCCGACCGGTTCGGATACGGCTCGAACCTGATGGCTTGGGCGCAGCCGAAATGGGATCGCGCTGCTTGGCGGCGCCGGCCGCAAGGCCCAGGTCCTGCGGTCTGAGTTTTCTTGGACACCTCACTGGGGCAGGATAATGCCCCGAAAGAGGTGGAACCATGGTACGAACAAGCACTGGCTCTGGGGGCTCGGAGAGACCCCGGAGGGCGAACGGCCCCGTCAGCACACGCCAACGACCCCCCAACCCTCGCCGGCACAGATCCGCCACCACCAGAGCGTCCTTGTCGTCCGTCTTGCGCCACGTGCCGTCGTACAACTCCTTGGCCCGCCATGTCTTGAGCGGCTGTACCGCATACAGCTCCACGTCCCTTGCCCGCAGCCACGCCGCCAGCGGCTCGCCGTAGTGCCCTGTCGGCTCCATCGCTACCACGAAGCCCCTCGCTCCAAAGCGCTTCCTCCAGCTGTCCGCGTAGCTGATCAACTTCTGAAATCCCGCCGCATCGCAGCTCACTCGGCAGACCTTCCCGCTGCGCCCGTCGCTGGCCACCGCTCGAGCTACCAGCTTCCGCTTCGCCACGTCCACTCCAACGACCACCAGCTCGGGCTGGATCTGTCGACAAACCTGTGCTCTCCTGGACATGTGCCTCCTCCTTGACCCTGGACATCAGGGGTTGGTCAATTAACACCCCAATATCGTGAGGGCGAGGAGAAGCGCATCTTCTTCTTCCTCCCTCAGCCGTACACTAGGACTCTCACTCCTGGTCCAGGAACGCCATCACGAGCTGGACGTCGGCCCAGACCTTGCTCTTTTCCGCCGGATTGCGCAGCAGGTACGCGGGATGGTACGTGCACATCACCGGAATCCCGTTCCAATCATGGAACCGACCGCGCAGGCGGCCCAGCGGCGCCCTCACTTGCAGGACCGTCTGCACCGCTACCCGGCCCAGCAGAATGATGACATCGGGCTCAATCACCGACACTTGCCGGAGCAGAAAATGCCGACAGGCCGCGAGCTCGTCGGCCTCCGGGTTGCGGTTCTTGGGGGGACGACACTTGACCGCGTTGGTAATATAGACATCCTCGCGCCGCAGCTTCATGGCCTTGATGATGTCGTTCAGGAGCTTGCCGGCCCGTCCCACGAACGGCTCGCCCTGCAGGTCCTCGTCACGCCCGGGCCCCTCGCCGATGAACATCACTCTGGCCCTGGGGGCACCGACCCCGAACACGACATGGGTTCGGCCTTCGCACAGCCGGCAGGTGGTGCAGGCAAGCGCCTCGGACTCGATTTGCTCCAGAGTCTCGTCAACGTCGCGATAATGAGCGAGCTCGGATTCCGGCGCCGGCTCCTCGAACAGGCCGCTCTGTCGAGCTGGCGCCCCGTGTGCGGTGGTTGGCGACGTGCTCGCCTGAGCCCGAGGCAGTGCCCAGACCCCCTCGGCCTGTAGGCGCCGCAGGTGCCCGACGATCTGACGTCGCACCCCGTTGCCCGTCTCGCCCTGATCTCTAGTCATCCGCGATGCCTGCCCGCCGCCGGTAGTCTCGGACCGCGTTCCAGATCCCGGTGGAGATCTGTCGCTTCGGTGCGGGTCCCAGTTCGACGCGGCCCTCGAGCCTGTCCAGGACGATGACCGCGTTGCGGCTCGCTCCTATTCCGAGCTCGGGTTCGCCAACGCGATTGGCAACCATCAGGTCGCACCTCTTGTCTGCCAGCTTGCCGCGTGCACTCTCCTCCAGAGCTCGGGTCTCGGCGGCGAACCCCACCAGCAGGGGTCCGCCCTCACGCCTGCCGAGCTCGGCCAAGATATCGGTCGTGGGGACCAGATCCAGTCGCAGGCTCCCGGCATCGGACTTCTTGAGCTTGTCCGCTGCGACCTCGCCGGGAGTGAAGTCGGCGACGGCTGCCGTCATCACCACGATGTCCGCTTCTGCCGCACGCTCGAGTGTGGCGCTCGCCATCTGCTCGGCGGTCTCCACAGACGCCACGACGACGCCCCAGGGCGGCATCAGCGCCGTCGGGCCGGTCACCAGCACGACCTTCGCCCCGAGGTCGCGGGCGCAATCTGCCATCGCATAGCCCATTCTCCCGCTCGAGCGATTCGTCAGGACCCGAATCGGATCGATCGCCTCCCAGGTCGGCCCCGCGGTGACCACGACCCGTTTGCCCTCGAGCCAGCGTTGCGGAGGGCCGCTCTCGAGAGTCCGCAGCACCGCTTCGACGATGTGGCACGGCTCCAGCATACGTCCCGGTCCGTGTCGGCCCGAAGCGAGCGCTCCGGTGCCCGGCCCGAGCACTTGCACACCGCGCCGCCGGAGCGTGTCGAGATTCCGCTGCACCGCGGGGCTGCGGAACATGTCGTCCTCCATGGCCGGCGCGACCAGCACCGGTGCCGCAACGGCCAGGTGCAACGTCGAGGCGAAATCATCCGCAATCCCGTGCGCCATCTTGGCAATGAAACCGGCCGTGGCCGGTGCAACGCAGAACAGATCACAGCTTTCCGCCCAGCGCACATGGGCGATCTGTTGCGGGTGCGGATCCTCCCACAAGCTGGTGATCACGCGATGTCCCGACAACGCCGCGAACGTGGTCGGCCCCACCAACTGCGTCGCCGCGCGAGTCATGGCGACCCGTACCGCGATGTCGTGGTCGCGGAGCCGCCGCACCACCTCGCACACTTTGTACGCTGCGATCCCGCCGGTGACAGCAAGCACCACAGTGTGGACTGGCGGCGTTTCGTCCATGCGGCTTCCCGTCGCAGGCGGTCGCAGCTACCGGCCAGTTGGCCGCCCGCCATTGCCTGTGCCGTGTTGGTGGTGTGGTGGAGCTACTCCTGCTCGATCGGCTCGCGAAGGCCCGAGCTGACGAGATCTGTCGATTCACCGTCGCTGAGACGCCAGGGCACTTCTCCGCTCTCGACCTCGGTGATTGCCAGGGTCGTGTACTTACGGGCTCCCGATTCCACCTTCGGCTTGGCGCCACGCATGAGCTGCAAGCAGCGCTGCGCCGCGATCTCTACGAACAGGTACTTACTCTGCGGTTTCATTTTCCCTCACTTGCATTGATCCGCGCCGGCGCCGGTTCCTCATCATCGTCATCGAACGACGTCAGGATCCTCTCGGCGACGGCGGCACGGCGAACCCCACGGCAACGCTCTGCTCGCACGATCGCGGCCAGCTCGGCGACCGCGGTTTCAAGGTCGTCGTTGACGACGACGTAATCGTAGCCCACGTACTGCGCGATTTCGCGCCGCGCCGCGCTCAGGCGCTGGTCGATCGCATCGCGCGCCACCTCATCCTTGGCATCTCTGGCGCTCAGTCTACCCGCAAGCGCCTGGCGCGATGGCGGGAGAACGAACACTGTCACGGCGTCGCTCCGAGCTGTGCGCACCGCGTCGGCACCCTGCACGTCGATCACCAGCACTGCGTCATGCCCCATGGCGTGAATCCGCTCGATCTCCGATGCGGGGGTCCCATAGCGGTTTCCGTGCACCTGTGCCCATTCCACGAACTCGGCGGCAGCACAGCGGCGGTCGAACTCCTCGGGCTGGACGAAGAAGTAATCCTGCCCCTCCCTTTCCCCTGGCCGTGGCGGGCGGGTGGTGCAGGTGATCACGCGCGTCAAGCGATCGACGCACCCCAGCAGCCCCTCAGCCAGTGTCGTTTTCCCGGCGCCGGACGGCGCCGAGATCACCAGGCAAGCCGGGACCTCCTCACTCAATGTTCTGCACCTGCTCGCGAATGCGCTCGAGCTCCGATTTGAGGTCCACGACGAGCTCGGCGATGTCGAGCTCCTTGGTCTTGGCGCCGATGGTGCTCAGCTCGCGGTGAATCTCCTGCGACAGAAACTCGAGCGTGCGTCCCACCGCGTCCGATGATTGCAGCAGGCCACGCATCTTTTCCAGATGGGAGCCCAGGCGAACGATCTCCTCGGTGATGTCGGCGCGCTCGGCATGGTAGGCGGCCTCTTGGAGCAAGCGGTCAGGATCGATCTCGCGACCGCTCTCGGCAAGCAGATCCTCGATGCGCTGGCGCAGCTGGTCGCGGGTCCGCGCCGGCAGCTCGCGCGACGCCTGGCGGATGCTCTCGAGCCCGCCGGCCACGGTTTGGACGCGAGCGACGAGATCGCCAGCCAGATGTTCGCCCTCGCGGCTTCGCATGGACTCGAGTCCATCCAATGCCGCCCCGAGCGCTTCACCGAGAGTCGGCGCGATGGCGTCGGGATCCACCTGCTCCATCCCATTGCTGAGCACGACGCCCGGCAGCGCGAGCACGTCCGGTAAACTGGGGGGCTCCGCCCCGAGCTCCTCGGCCAAACCGGTAAGCTCCTTCATCCACGCCGCGGCCACCCCATGATCTACCCGCGCAGCGGTACCGGTAGCGCTCTGCACCGTGAGCGACAGGTCCACCTTGCCGCGCTGCACACGGCTCTGGATCATGCGACGCGCGGTGTCCTCGAAGAACCCGATCTCTGCCGGCAGCCGCATCGACACGCGGCAAAAGCGATGGTTGACCGTGCGCACCTCGGCACTAACCCGGTAGCGCTCCGATGTCGCCTCCCCCACGCCATGTCCGCTCATGCTTCGAACCATGGCGGGTCATGTTAGCAGCATTGCAGCCGCCTGTTCGGCGAGCTGTTCGAGGCGGCAAGAGAGACTCGCGTCGGCCTGCCGGAGCATGGAGTTATCGGCGTCGGACGGTACCCAGAGGTGATCGCCGTACACGAATACGCCCCGGCCGAACGGCAGCGGCAGCAGCATGCGATCCCAGGTTCTGAGCCGGCGCTGCCGGGTGCAGTCGAATCGCACAGGTACCAGGGGACGGCCGGTTGCCCTGGCCAGCCAGGTAGCGCCGGGCTGAACCACTCCTGCGGGGCCACGCGGGCCATCGAGGGTGAATCCGACATCGTTGCCGGCGCCTATGGCCGCTACCAGCGCGCGAGCGGCACCCGCGCCGCCCCGGGAGCTCGAGCCACGGACCGGCAAGACCCGCAGGAGAGCGAACAGACGCGCCGTGATCTCACCGTCGCGGGAGCGCGACACCGCGCAGGCCGTGGGCGGTCGCAGCTGCATCCAAGGCATCATCGCCAGCTCGGCATGCCAGAACGCGTAGATGATCGGGCCACCGTCGTCGGGTAACACCGTCTCGAAGCCGGCACGCCGCAGCCGCGTGGTGGCGTTCACGAACCGCAGGTACGAAGCCCCGAGCCGCGGTAGGACAAACATCCCGGCACATGCCACCACGCCAGGCGCTCCCATCGAACCGGTCAACTGGTCAACCTTCGAGCAGAAAGCCCGGCTCAGTGGCGCCGGCGAAGTGCATCGAGTACAGGCGTTGGTAGGCTCCCATGCGCGTCAATAGCTGCTCGTGGGTCCCCTGCTCGACCACCCGTCCGCTCTCGATCACTGCGATCAGATCAGCGTTGCGGATCGTCGAGAGCCGATGCGCGATGATCACCGTGGTCCGTCCTTCCATCAGGTTCACCAGCGCCTCCTGAACCAGACGATCGGAGCGCACGTCGAGGTTAGAGGTCGCCTCGTCGAGAATCAGTATCGGTGTGTTCTTGAGCAAGGCACGGGCAATCGCGATGCGTTGGCGCTGGCCCCCCGACAGCCTCAGGCCGCGCTCGCCGAGCACGGTGTCGTAGCCATCAGGCAGCTGCGCAATGAACTCGTTCGCGAACGCCGCACGCGCCGCACGCTCGACCGCCTCGCTGGCCACGTCCGGCTGGCAATACGCGATGTTGGCCCGCACCGTGTCGTTGAACAGAATGGTGTCCTGGGTCACCATCGAGATCTGCTCACGCAGCTCATCGAGGCGAATGTCGCACAGGTCGATGCCGTCGATGCAGACACGACCGCTCGTGGGCTCGTAGAAGCGCGGGATCAGATTGGCGAGGGTGGATTTGCCCGCCCCCGAGGGCCCGACCAACGCCACCGCTGTCCCGGCGGGGATCTCCAGGTCGATGTCGTGCAACACTGGCTGGTTGATCTTCTCGTCGGCGTAGGCGAAGGAAACGCGCTCGAAGCGGATGCCGTGCACCATGGCCGGCATGGGCTGGATCGAGTTGGAGCCTGCCGCTACCGGCTCCAACGCCCCGCCGCCGATCATTCCCAGGCGGCCGGCCGCGGGCAGTGGCTCCAGCCGTTCGTCCAGAATCTCGAAGAGGCGGTCGGCCGCCGCGGCTGCCGCCTGAACGCGTACGTTCGCTGAGCTCAGGCGCCGGAGCGGGGCGTAGGTGGAAAAGGCGGCCACGAGAAAGGATGCGAACTGCCCCGGCGTGAGAGCAAGCTCGGTTATGCGCCAGGACCCGTAGAGCAGGACCGCAGCGCCGCCGCAGGCGCCGATGAACTCCATCAACGGCGAACCGATGCTCGCCAGGCGTTCGGCACGCAGTGAGTGCCGGAAGAGGCGCTCGGCTGAGCGGCGGAACTTCTCCGTTTCCGCTCTCTCCATGCCGAACGCCTTGACCACACGGATGCCGGTCAGCGTCTCCTGCAAGAACGCCGAGATCTCCCCGAGCCCACGCTGGGTCTCACGACTTACTCGGCGCAGTCGTTTCGCCAGGCGTCCGATGATGGTTACGAGCAGCGGACCGATGGTCAGGATCACCAGAGCGAGCACCGGATCCCAGTAGAACATCAGGGCCAGCAACCCGAACAGTGTCATCGTCTCGCGCAGAAGATCGACGAAGACGCGCGTCAGCGCCTCCTGGATCGCCAGCACGTCGCTGGTGACCCGCGACATCAACCCGCCGGTCGTGTGACGGGCGTGGAACCCGAGTGGCAGAAACTGGAGGTGGCGATATACGTGGACCCGCAGGTCGCGAACGACCGCGTAGCCGACGCTGCCCATCAGGTAGCCAGACAGATAGCGGGCTACACCGAGCGCCAGATACAGCAACACGATCACTGCGGCGAGCCGCCGCACCATATCGGCTACCGCGGTCGGCACCAGGGCGCCGTCGAACAGCGGTTGGACCATATAGATCACCGCCGTGTTGGCCACCGCCACGCCCACCATGGCGACGATAGCGCCGACCATGCGCGGGCCGTACGGACGGACGAAATGGGCCAGCCGCTTGAGGTTGCTCATAAGCCTGACGCTGCGGCCGCCGCCACGGGCGGCGGAGACTGAACGGCCGCACCCACGACCGCGAGAACCGCTGCCGCAGCCCGATCTGACGCACCGGGTCGCCCCAGACGGGCGCGCACGTCGCGCAAGAAGCGGATGCATTCCTTGCGCCGGCTTCCGTCCTCGAGCAGCGGAAGGATCTCGGTCACGATGCGTTCCGGCGTCACCTCGCTCTGGAGCAACTCCGGCACGCCTCGGTGCCCGCCGATCACGTTCACCAACGCGATGTTATTGATGCGCACGAGTAACTTACCGAGATTATAAGTAAGCCAGGATGTCCTGTAAATCACCACCTCGGGCGTTCCGACCAACGCCGTCTCGAGCGTAGCCGTGCCCGAGCATACGATCGCCGCCCGAGAGTGCCGAGCCAGCTCGTAGTAATCGTCGGAGATCACCTCGACCCGCTTCCTCAGCGCCGCGGGCGCCTGCCGCAGGCAACTCTCGTAGAGCGCTGCCTCGAGTCCGGGTGCCCTCGGCACCAGGAATCGGTAGTCTCCCCGCTGGCCCAGGATCTCCGCGGCGCCGAGCATCGGCGGCAGCAGCCCCTCGACCTCAGCGCGGCGGCTACCAGGCAACAGGGCGACCCAGGTGCAGTTGCCATCGAGCCCGTGGCGGCGGGCGAACTGGCCGCGATCCCCGGCCACCGGGACCGCATCGAGCAACGGGTGCCCGACGAATTGCACCGGCACCCGCGCCGCCTCGTAGAGTTTCGCCTCGAAGGGTAGGATGACCAACATCCGGTCAACCAGCCGCTTCATCGTACGGGCTCTGCCCGGGCGCCAGGCCCAGACCTGCGGGCTGATGTAGTACACGATCGGCAACGCCGGCTGCACCCGCCGCAGCCGGCGGGCAAACGTCATGTTGAAGTCCGGGTAATCGACCAGGACAACGGCATCGATTTGGCGCTCGTTGACCGCGCCCACGAGCTTGCGCATGGCGCGACGCACGTCACCCAGGTGCCGGATCACCTCGGTGATGCCGACCACCGCCAGATGGCGCTG
>JACZXM010000052.1 GCA_022571615.1 Acidobacteriota bacterium
GCTGCGAGCGACGCAGATCAACCCTGTCGACGCCCTGCGCCAGGAGTGAAGGATGAAACCTTCCGGCTGGACTTTTCGTCTAGCATTGTTAGTGGATGCTGGTTCTGCTAGATTCGCATTCATCTAACAACGCTAGTCCATGGAGTCAAAAAACATGGGTCGCGACGTGCTGGGCGGCTTCGAGCATCAGATCCTGTTGTCGATCATGCGCCTCGGCGACGACACCTATACGGTGCCCATCGTTCTCGAGGTCGAGGAACAGACCGGCAAGGAGGTCGCCCCGGCGGCGGTGTACATCGCCTTACGCCGGCTCGAGAAGAAAGGACTCGTAAGGTCGCGGCTCGACGACGCACAGGGGGAGCGTGGCCCCCGCAAGCGGCGCCTCGTCGGCATCACCGATGAGGGGATCGGAACGCTGCGCGAATCGCGGCAGGCGCTCGTGACCCTGTGGCAGGGCCTGGAAGAGCGGCTCGACGGCTCCAAATGAGCCCACCGACCACCCCGCCTGCGTTGCTCGAAGCGATCCTGCGCGCGTTTCTGCCCCGGGGTGACCGCGATGCCCTGCTCGCGGATCTGCGCGAACTGTACGCGGTCCGACTCGCTCGCCACGGTCGATCCCGTGCCGGGCTCTGGTACCTGCGCCAGTTGATCAACGCGCCCCTGCGGTTCCTCACCGCGGGCAGCGCGGGACGCACCGTCCCCTTCACGCTTTGGAATCACTCTGTCGATCCCCGCGAAAGCAGCTCGATCATGGAGTCCATCTGGCAGGACACGCGCTTCGCCGTCCGCACACTCGCGCGCAGCCCGCTCTACGTCGCGGTCGTCGTCGCCACGCTGGCCATCGGCATCGGCATCAACAGCACGATCTTCACCATCGTGAATGCGGTTCTCCTGCGCCCGCTGCCGGTGGAGGCGCCCGACGAGCTGGTCGAGATCTACAGCTTGGATCCGAACATCGAGGTCCCGGTGACGAGCTCGTATCCCGATTTTCGGACCTTGGCGGAGTCGGTCGACTCGCTGGCCGGCCTCACCGGGCACGCCATGGCCGCCGCGAACCTGCGTATCGACCAAGCATCGGAGCTCGTGTACGGCGAGATCGTCACCGGCAACTACTTCGAGCTGCTGGGCATCCGCCCGCGACTCGGACGGCTGATCGGACCGCGAGACGATGTCGTCCCCGGTGGCCATTCGGTGGTGGTGCTCGGCAACGCGTTCTGGCGTGATCGCTTCGCCGCCGATCACGCGATCGTGGGCGAGACGCTCGGTATCAACGGCACACCGTACACGGTGATCGGGGTAGCGCCGGCAAGCTTCACGGGGCTGATACACAGCCTGCAGGCGCAGATCTGGGTACCGGCGATGATGAGCACCGAGATCGATCCCTTCGGCATCCAAAGCGTCGATGCCAGCGCTGGCGACACGCGCCCCGAGCAGCGCGGCAACCGCTGGCTGATGCTCAAGGGCCGCCTGGCGGAAGGCGCCACCGTGGCGCAGGTTCAGGCCGAGGTCGACGCCGTGATGAAGGCGCTGGCTGAGAGATACCCCGAGAGCAACGAGGGTTGGCTCGCCTCGGTCATGCCGGCCGCCAATGTGCGGATTCATCCGGCGGCGGACGGTTACCTGTCACCCGTCGCCGCATTGCTTCTCGGGATGGTCGGTGTGGTGCTGCTGAGTGCCTGCACCAACATCGCGTCGATGACGCTGTCGCGGGCCGGTGCCCGTAGCCGCGAGGTAGCCATGCGTCTGGCACTGGGCGCCAGCAAGACCCGCCTGGTGCGCCAGTTGCTGACCGAGAGCCTCCTGCTGGCCGCCCTCGGCGGCACCGGTGGACTCGTGCTGACCGTCTGGCTGCGCGGGCTGCTACTGCGGTTCCGGCCGCCGCTGTCGGTCCCGATGAGCTGGAACCTGCCGATCGACATCCGGGTGGTGATCTTCACCTTCGTCTTCGCCCTGGCAGCCGGGCTCGCCTTCGGCGTCGTTCCGGCGCTGCGTGGCTCGCGCACGGACCTGGTCAGCGCGCTCAAGGAGGGCGCGCATGGAAGTCAGTCCAGCGGCCGCTTCGGCCTGCGCGGTGCGCTCGTCGTCCTGCAGGTCGCCGTCTGCGCGGTGCTGCTGGTGGGTGCCACGCTGCTCACTCGCAGCGTCCGTTCGGCGACTGAGGTCGATCTTGGCTTCGATCCGCACGGTCTGCTCGCGTACACCGTCGACCTCGACCTGCACAACTACACGGCCGAGGAAGCAAAGCAGTTCTTCGCTGCTGCTGCCGAGCGCATTGCGGCGCTCCCTGAAGTCACCGGCATCACCGCGGCGGGTCGCCTGCCGCTGTCGCTCGGGTTCAACGTCAACAGTGTGTACGTCGAGGGCCGCCAGGTCGCGCCCGATGACCCGCCGTTTCAGACCGACGCCGTCACGGTCGACGGCCGCTACTTCGACACGGTGGGTGTACCGCTGCTATCCGGCCGCACCTTCGACTCTCGGGATACGCCCGAGTCCAGGCGCGTAGTGATCGTGTCCCAGGCCTTCGAACGGCGGCACTTCTCAGATGGGGCGGTCGGGGAGCGCTTCCGTGTCGGCGACCTCGATGCGCCCCCGATCGAGATCATCGGCGTCGCCGCAGATACAAAGGTCCGGACCGTCGGCGAGGGTCCGCGCCCGTACGTCTACTTCGCGCGCGAGCAATCGACCTCAGCCCGATCGGCAACCCTCGCCGTGCGCCATACGGGCGATGGAGGGCGGGTGCGCGCGGCGGTCCGCCGTGAGCTGTTCGCGCTCGAGCCCGAGCTGGTGTTCATCGACGATACCGACATGACGGGTTTGCTCGGTGTGGCCCTCTTCCCGGTGCGCTTCGCCGCCGGGATGCTCATCGGCACGGGCATCGTCTCGTTGCTCCTGGTGTCGCTGGGCTTGTACGGCGTGATTGCCTACTCCGTCGCTGCGCGAGCGCAGGAGATCGGCATCCGCATGGCGCTCGGTGCGACCGGCTCGGAGGTGCTCCGCATGGTGCTGCGTCGAGGCATGGTGCTGGTTGTGATCGGCGCGATCATCGGGGCAGTGGGCGCGGCTGCACTCGGCCGATCCCTCCGATCGGTCCTGTATGGAGTCAGCGCCCTCGATCCGATCGCCTTCGGTGGCGCCTTCCTGCTGCTCGCGGTGGTGGCGACACTGGCCAACTGGATCCCGGCCCGCCGAGCCGCGATGCTCAATCCGATCGACGCGCTGCGCAGCGAGTAGATCTCACCGTTGCAGAAAAGAAGCGACGCCCTGAATCTCTTTCTGGTCAGACGTCCGGCTTCCAGACTTTCGGCATCAATGGATGCAGCTTCAGGTCGGTGCGGGCTACTCCACCGCCCCGCCAGCGCATCTCGAGCGCAACGCTCTCCCCAGCGCGCCCGGTGATCTCGATGTCCGTAGGCACTTTGCCGTAGAAGCGTCCGTTCACCCAAATGATGGCCCCGGGTCGGTCGGACTCGATCTTCAGCCTCCAGCTGGGTTCCATCGAGGTGTCGTCGAACAGCGCGGTGTCGGCTCGATCTCGGCCCACGCCTGCCCTCCAGTCGGTCAGGTAGGCCTCGTGCACGATCGAGCCGGACGCGTGTCGCGCTCTCGGACGAGCCGCGAGTTGCCGCAGCTTGGTGAGCAGCCGGGAGAGAGAGGATTCGCGGCCATCTCCCCGATTCCCTCGGTGCTCATCGATCTGCTCAGGGTCCGGTAGAACGACCGGTGCCAGCTCAGCCCTCGCCTGCCGCCTAGCTGACGGTGAACGGGCGTTCGATGGCGCGTTCCGTTCTTCTGGTCGCGGGCCAGGGACGTGATCATTCGACGCCGTCTCGGCTGCCGTGGTTGCACGATCGGTGAGCGCCAGCTCTCTCGAGCTGAACAGGCTCGGTGTCAGCACAGGCCACTGAGCCTGCGGAACGGCGTCCGAGGTCGGTTCTGCGCGCGGCGATGTTTCCCTGATCGGGGCCGTTGAGAGGGTGCAGGCGAGCTGTCGGACCAGTTCTTCACACTGAATCGGTCTTTTCTCGGGGTCCTTACTCAACGCCGTCGCCAGGATCGGGTCGATCGCGGCCGGCAAGTCCGGGTTCCGCGCCGAGGCGGCGGGCGCCTCGGTGTAGACCGTGTCGTAGAGAAACCCGATCGGATTCTCCGCGGCGAACGGGTAGTCCCCCGATAGCATCCGATATGCCAGCACCGCGAACGAGTAGCGATTCGCGGCCGGCCGCAACCGGTAACCGAGCACCTGTTCGGGTGCCACGTGCAAGACCTCCTCCAATTGCGGCTCGGAGTCCAGCAGGGCAGCGCTCGCCGGCTCGAGGCGGAGGAAGTCCGAAAGCCGGACCGCTCCCTCGGTGGACACGAACACACTGGAGGCCGCGAGATTGCGGTGGACGATCCCGCGCCGGTGCAGGTCGTCGAGAGTGCGAGCCATTGAGTCGAGGATCCGCAGCGCCTCAGAGCTCGGCAGCGCGCCCTGGCCCAGCAGATGCTCGAGTGTCGGGTCGGTGCACAGCAGTGTGGCGGTGTAGCTCGCACCGTTGGCGCGCCCGACGTCGCACAGGCCGATCACACCCGGGTGGTGCTCCCGGGCCAGTTGCCGAAACTCGCGTTCGAGCCGCTCGTGGCGCGGTGCCTGCTCGGGCGCACTAGCTGGGGGGCGATACAGAGTGATGCAGACCTGTTGGCCGGTCTTCGGATCCTCGCCCCGGTAGACAGAAGAAGCGCTACCACGCTTCAGCAGCTCGATTGTCCGAAATCGCCCGAGGCAAACCGGCTCGCTCATATCTATTGCCCCTTGTCGCGCAGGACGATCTCCTTGTCCACGCCAACCGCCATCTCGAAGTAGATCGTGTCGTAATTGCCGAGTCGCTTCCAACCCTCGAGTTGGAGTCAGTCCTTGGCCGACTGCAGGAGCGACTTGAGGGCCACCACAAGCGCCGCCGGGGCGACGAAAGCGGCCAGGTGGACACCGATCCCGGTGAGCCACTCGCCCACCGACGGAATGGCGCCCAGCGACGCGGCGGTCAGCATCAACGCGATCGCCGAGATCAGGAATCCCTGCGACTCGGAGGCGGTAATGTTGAGGAAACCGACGATCAGGCCGAGCACGGCGAGAATCAGAGCGGCGTTGGGAATCGAGACGAAAGCCATGATCACAGCCAGGCCGACTCCGGCCAGGAATGCGTACTTGCCAACGTTCGCCATGGGGACCTCCTAGGGTTGGGAAGGGCGGACGGACGCCGTGTTGATACTCCTAATTGCTCTCGATTACAACGGAACGCGGCAAGTGCCTTCGTCGGCAGCGGTAAGCGCCGGTTGGCGTGCTCTCGGGCGTGCCGCGAAGAACGGTGGGCTTTCAGCGCTCGAACACCGCGGTGCGGTCGCGGCTGATCTCGAACTCGAGCTGCTCGCCATCGGGCGAGAAGTACAGGTCGATCTCGGCCTCGTCGCGGTCCATGAGGTTGAACGTCAGAAAGCTCTTGAAGGTCTCGTACAGGTAGGTTCCCCAGGTCCCCTCGGTGCGCGGGAGCGTGTTGATCACCCGCAGCGCCCGCATCCATACGACCTGCACCAGGCTGCTCTGGAAGCCGGCGGTAGGGGCGCCGCCGGCAGTGAGCAAAACGCCCAGCAGGCGGTTCACGCGCCGACTTCTGGTGACGATCTCGCACTTGAACTTCAGATCGTTGTTGTAGAAGTGGCCCTGCGGGCCGCGGGTGAGCTTCAAGCGACGCCGTACGCGTCCGTCGGGCAGCACCTCGGTCTCGATTTCCTCGTAGCTCCACTTCACGTAGCCCTCGAAGTGACAACCGAAGTTCACGTACGCCGTGATGATCCGAGGATCAATGCGGGGGCCGTCGTTGCTGCCAATCTGGTCGAACGGGTACTCCTGCAGCGGGAACCACGCCCATCGCGCGACCACCGTGAGGATCGGCTCGTCCCGGTCAACGAGAATCTTGATCCGGCCCGACACCGGGCGCGTGTCGCCCTGGGCGGCGTACAGCGCCGACACCACCACCAATGCGACCAGTAGCCGCCTCATTGCTGCTCGTCCTCCGGTTTGCCGGGGCGGAACTCCTTGGCCTTCCAGCCCGGGAAGGTGCCTGGAATCAGGATGATGCGCCCGCGCAGCTCCTCGCCTGGCTGTGTGTGAGCATTGCCGATCACCAGACGAATCTCGTACAGCTCCTCGTGCATGGGCTCCACGTTCTCACACTCCCCCAACGGTGCCAGGCACAGCCGCAAGCTGCCACCGGTGATCTCATCGCCTAGGATCAGGTCGGGCGAGTCGTCGGCGCGTTGTGCCCAGCTTTGGCTCCAGTCTTCGACCTGCTTGCCGGTGTCCGACAGCAGCACCGCCGTGATGCGCGTTTCCTCGGCCGTTCCCAGCCCCTCCTCCAGTTCCTGGTCAAAACCCACGTCGATGAAGTCGATGTCGCCCACTACCGACACCTCGAGGATCGCATGCTGCGCGGCCAGCGGACCCACCTGTACTGCGATAACCACCCCGGCCACCGCATCGATCTGCTGGCGTGGTGCGATCGTCTCCTGCCCCACCGCGACCGGGGCGCCGGCGCAATCCGCGCCCGCGGCGTAAGGGAACTCGGCTAGGTCCGTAAACCGGTGCGTGCCGTGCTCAAACAGCGGCTCGTAGCCGGCCGTCGCATCGACGAAGTCGAGCCAGCCCTTGCCGCTGATCTTCTGCGGCAACGCATCGAGCAACCTCGACCCGGCGGCAAAATCACTCAGCACCACCTGAACCGTGGGGTCGCCGCCGCCGAACTGCTGCATGTAAAGGAAGTACAGGGCCGCCGTCTGGCGCCGCTGCACCAGCGGCACGAGCGGGCCGACCGGGCCCCCGCACGCTTTGACATCGGCTTTGGGGTGGGCGTAGCAATCGTACATTGCCCATTCGCTGTTGTTCGACGGCAGAAACCGCTCCTCGCTCCAGGCGGCGCCACCCTCCACGACCCATACCCCCGCCTCGTCGAACGCCAATTTGTCGGCCGTTCCGAGGCTCGAGGCGTGGGCGCAATGGAACAACTCGTGCACGGTTGCGCCGACGAGCCAGCAAGCATTGTCAAGGGCCTTGACCTCGATCGCCGGATAATTGTTCATCTTCGCCCAGCTGCCACGATCCGAGCACTTCGTGAACACGCCCCAGGCCCCGGCCTCGAGCTCGTTCTTGACCTCGATCACCAGGTCCGCTTTGCGGAGCTTGCTGCGTGGGGCCTCCATCGTCAGGGGGGCCTGCCCATTGCGAGCCACCTGCAGCTCCAGCGTGTCTCCGGCGTCCAAAGAGACGTGGGCGATCGACCCCTGGGTCGCCTCGCCGATCGTCTCGGTCAGCATGACCCAGTCGTAGAACCCAATCGGGCCGGTCAACCCGGCAACCTCCCCCGGTGCCAAGCCAAAGAAATCGCGCACCGCAGGCCAGTTCTGCGAAGCTGCCTGCAGCACAGTGATCGCCGTTTGCTCCGAGACTCCCTCGCGACGCAGCACGACAATACGACCATCGGCGCTGGCGTGCACGTCGGGGAAGCCCCCCGCAGCGATGCTCGTGTTGCCCCCCGCCGGGTTTGCGGGTGCGCCCGATGCGCCAGCCAAAGAAGCAGGCTCGATTGACTCGGCGAAGGCAGAGCGCGGCGAGAACAGCCCCGCGAAGCCACCGCGATCGCGACTCTCGAGAGCCGCCACCGCGCCGCCCGCGTAGACCTCGTCGAGCAGGTCTCGGTACCGCTGCTGTACCGCCGCGGGTGCACGTTCCATACGGAGCGCAACCTGCGCCGGGAACGCGTCGGGCACGGCGAACACCGCCTGCGGCTCGCCAAGCGCTGCCGCCGCCTGCTCGGAGTTGCCGTACATCGCTCGCAGCAGCAGCAGGTCGGCCTGCTCGCGCGCCAGCTCGCCGCGCCGCGCCCGCTCGTTGATCTGCCAGAAACCGTCGATCGGCTGCCGCGGCAACGAAATCTCGCGCAACTCCGGGGCCGGCCGGCGCGCCGCCAGCTCCGCTAGCGGCAAATCGCGCGCCGGCACGAAGTCATCGCCACTCCGTGCATCACCGCTGCCCCCACAAGCCGTGGCAAGCACGGCCAGGGCAACAGTGCCGAGTCTTCTGCGGCGTCGGGGCGGGGCGGTTACTCTCACGCCCCCGACATTAGTACGCCCGCACCGGACAGGGAAGTTACCGCGCTCGTGAACGGCCGCACTACCGATCGAAGGGATTGAGGATCTCGAGCACGGCCAAGCTCAAAACAGCAACGGTTTCGCCCGACGGCGTGCACACGGGAGCTGGGCGACGCTCCTCGTCCGGCAGCAGCGCCAGGAAGTCGTCGAGGCGAGCGAAGTGCACGCGCCGCGAGCCACTCGGGCAGGGATCTCTCCGACGCGTACACGGCCGCTCGCTGTCCGTCACGTGGTGGGCGCATTCCGAAAGGTCTCCGATCAACGAGTCTCGGGTCTCACCATCTTCCGCCACCCGCTGATGCCCTATCCCGCCGTCGCCAGCCGTTAGCTGAGTCGCCCGACCGCCCCGGCGACGGAACCGGCCTGGGGCTCAGGCCGTACACAAGGTAGTCTTGGCAGCTGACGTCCCCTCGCCGCCCCGCCGGGCGCCCTCCTCCCGAACCCGAAGGCCACCAGACGTGATCGGCAGCAAGCTCGGACACTACGAGATCCTCCGCCAGATCGGCAAGGGCGGCATGGGAGAGGTCTACGCTGCGCACGACGGCAAGCTCAACCGTGAGGTCGCGCTCAAGGTGCTGCCGAGCGAGCTTGCCGACGATCCGGATCGGCTCGAGCGGTTCGAGCGCGAAGCCAAGACCGTTGCCGCGCTCAACCACCCCAACATCGTCACGATCTACTCGGTCGAGGAAGCCGGTGGCGTTCGCTTCATGACCATGGAGCTCGTGCGCGGCAAGACGCTCGATGAGCTGATCCCGAAAGATGGAATGTCGGTGACGCGGTTCCTCGAACTTGCGGTGCAGTTGGCAGATGCCATCTCGACCGCTCACCGCAAAGGCATCCAACATCGCGACCTGAAGCCGGCCAACGTCATGGTCGACGACGACGGGCGGGTGAAGGTGCTCGACTTCGGACTGGCGAAGGTGCGGCGTCCGGACGCCGGCCCGGACGGCATGACCCAGATGATGACCGGGCAACTCACCGGCGAGGGCAAGATCCTGGGAACGGTCGCGTACATGTCGCCGGAGCAGGCCGAGGGGCGCAGCCAGGACCACCGCTCGGACATCTTCTCGTTCGGCATCCTGATGTACGAGATGATCACCGGCCGCCGGCCGTTCGAGGGCGACACCAACCTGTCGATCTTGTCGTCGATCCTCAAGGACGAGCCGGACTCGGTCAGCGACGTGCGCGCCGCTATCCCGATCCCGATCGCGCGACTGATCCAGCGCACGCTGGCCAAGAAGCCCGAGCTACGCTTCCAGTCGGCAGGCGACCTGAAGCAGGACCTGGCGACGATCAAGAAGGATCTCGAGACCGGTGAGGCGATCCAGTCGGGAATGTACAGCGACATCCACTCGATCGCCGCACCTAGCAGCCCGTGGTTCCGGCGCCCGGTTCCGATTGCCCTGGGCGCTGTTGCCCTCGTCGCCGTGCTCGTCGCTATCCTTCCATGGCTCTCCGGTCGGCGGCCACCGCGAGGTGCCCCCCCGGTGCTCCCGGCGTCGGCGGAAGCGCGGCCCTCGGTGGCGGTTTTCTACTTCGACAATATCTCCGGCGACGAGGAGCTCGAGTGGCTGCGCACGGGCCTGACCGACATGCTGGTCACCGACCTGTCACAGGCTCCGCACCTGCGCGTCTTGGCGACGGACCGGCTCTATTCGATGCTCTCGGACATGGGCCGGCTGGACGATCGCACGACTTCTTCTGACGTTGTGCGTGAGGTAGGGCGCGAGGCCGGGATGCGCACAGCAGTTGTCGGCAGCTTTGCGCGTGCCGGGGATCAGCTCCGTATCAACGCCCGCGTGCAGGACGCGCGCACCGCGGAGGTGCTCCAGTCGAGATCGGTGTCCGGCACCGTCGACGAGATCTTCGCACTCGTGGACGAGCTCTCGGAGTGGGTGAAGTCTACCTTCGATGTCAGCGCCGAAGACGTCGAGATGACGGCCGAGATGGTCGCCGCAGGCATGGGCGATCGCAACCTCGAGGAGGTTACGACCAAGAGTGTGGAGGCGTTCCGCCTGTTCGCGCAAGCCGACCGGTTGATCAAGGGCTCCCACGCCGACGCGGCGATCCCGTTGCTGGAGCGCTCGCTGGAGCTCGATGCCGACCAGCCTTCGGTGCGGGAGCGCCTGTCGTCGTTTGGCGCGGAGCCGAACTGAGCGGACTCCCGACGAACACGTCGACGCCATGAAGCGATCTGCAAATTCTCGATGGACAAAGGCCGTAACATGTTCCAATCGAGTCGCTTTCGGGGTCTAACGGCCACCTTTTCGGCGCATAACCCCGCGTAACCCCCTTTTCTTGGGCCCAAAAACACCCCGTTTAGGCCGGAAAAGGAGCGGTCTTCCCTCTTCCTACGGCCGACGCGTTCTTCGCCTCACGTGTGTC
>JACZXM010000053.1 GCA_022571615.1 Acidobacteriota bacterium
TGACCTGCACGACCCGTTCGACCTTCTGACGTGGAACGAGCCGCAGCGTGACGGTGGCGATGACCCCGAACAACCCATACCCACCAATCGCGAGGGCGAACAGCTCAGCATTCTCCTCACGACTACAATGCCGCACTTCAGCGTCGGCGTCGACCAGTGTGAAGGACTCTACGTCCGCAACCATGGGCTTGCGAGTCAGGGCGCGGCCGTGGGCATTCGCAGCAAGCGACCCACCGATGCACAATCGATCGGCCCCGGTTTGCTTCTGCGCGATGCCCCACTGCCTTTCCTGACCCTCTTGCGCATCCAAGTACGCCTCGACGAGCTCGGGCCACCAGTCAGCCAGGTTCGGCGGCACTTGAACCCCGACATCCGGCATCAGACGCCTCGTCTCCCGGATCAGTTGCTTCATGTCCTCGACGCTCACGGGGGTCGCCCACTCCGGCGAGGGCGGCCTCGCTACCGTCGGTGGATAGATGAACTCCTCGTAGTCGTTTGCGGACGACATCACGAAGTTGCCGACCAGGAACATCCCGGCCATCAAGAGCACGAACAGCACCGCGACCGCCAGGACGACCTCAAGCGGGTCCTCAACATCGAGGCCTCCAGCAAGCAGGGCTGGAATGTGGACATCCATCCGACCACCGAGCCCGAGGTCAATGTCGACACCGTCGACGTCGGGGAGGCCGTTCGGATCGCGATCGACAACGACCCGCTCTTGCGGCAGCGCCGCATCGCCCTCGAGACCAGCGGCCTGAACCTGCGGGTGGCGCACAACCAGATGCTCCCCGACCTCAATTTCAACGGCTCGATCAACCTCTCGGGCCAGGGCGGCGACCGGCTGATCACCACCGGTGGGTTCGGCTCGCAGGGCGTTTTGGAGATCCAGCCTGGGGGCTTCGGCGACGCGCTGCGCAATCTGATGTCGGCCGACTTCCGTAACTGGAGCGTCGGCCTCTCGATCACCTTCCCGCTCAACAACTGGGCCGCCAAGGCCCAGCACGCGCAGGCGGTGATCAACGAGCGCAGCGTTCGCGTCCAGATCGCCGACCGCGAGCAGGAGCTGCGCGTCGAGGTGCTCAAGGCCGCACGGCAGGTGGAAACCGGCGCCCAACAGGTCGAGCAATCCCGCGTCGCGCTCGAGTTGGCGGACCGACAGCTCGAGGCCGAGCAGCGCAAGTTCGCCGTCGGCACGACGACGAACTTCCAGGTGCTCGATTTCCAGCGCCAGCTCGCCGATGCGCAGAGCGTCGAGCTGCGCTCGATCATCAATTACGTCAATGCCCTAGCGCGACTCGAGCAGGCGAAGGGAACTCTGCTCGGTGCGCTGCGCGTCAGCATCGGTATGGCCGGAGTGCCGAGCGCCAACGCTCGGCGGTAGCCGCCCGTGGCGAAAGGGGCTTGGGCCGAAACTCCAAGGGCGCCGGGAACTTGCGGCCTGCTTGAAGGGGGCCACTCGCGGCTGACGCGAGTGCCGTGGAGATGCGTGGTAGGCGTGGTTCTGGCCCTTCTCGCAGCGGGCTGTCGCGATGCCGGACCGGGGGGGGGCGGTCAGGCGGAGGGCTCGGCGCGCCGCTGGCCGGTGGTCTTTCTCACCAACTCGACTGTCTCGGCACTGTCGGCGGAAGAGAATGCGGCGCTTGACTGGATCCGCTCCGCCAACGACTTCGAGGTTCGCGTGGTCCAGTTCGCCGACGTTGCCGACGGCAGGATCACCCCGGCGGACATCGTCTGGTGGCACTATGCGCAGGCCCCCGAGCTGCCTTCGGTAGCGATGCGCCCCGAGTCCGTCGCCGCCCTGCGCGAGCACGTTGACCGCGGCGGCCACCTGCTGCTAACGCTGTTGGCAGCGAGCTATGTTCTGCCTCTGGGTCTCGAGTCCGTGGCCCCGGATCAGGTCGCAATCGTCCCCGGCACCGATTTTCTGCGCTGGCCGCTGGCCGACCCGGAGGACGGTGGTGAGGAAAGGATACTAGCCGGCCTGCAGTCCTATCGCGGCCATCCGCTGTTGCGCCGGTTCTGGGGTGGAACCTACACCGCCTCGATCGACCCGCGCCGGAGCTATCCGGTCTCCCGGTACACCGGCGATAACTGGCCGGCCGAGGGGGCCGTCATCGCCGTCGGCAAGCGCACCATCGGCATCGACAGCGACCATAAGGTCGTGCTCGAGTATCGACCCAGCAGCGAACGGCCAGGCGGGCGCGTGCTGACGATCGGAGAGGCGCTGTACTTTGCCGGCGACAACCACAACCGGACTCAGCTCGAACTGTTGGCGACCGACGCGCTGACGTATCTTGGCGGCAAGCTACCCCCGGCGCCGTTAGGCGCTGCGATCCCGTCCACGGGCGCGCCGACCCTGCCCTCGGCCGTCACCATGGCAGGCGACGAGGCCACGGCACCGGCGCCGCCGCGTACCGATCCCCGGCTGCCCGCCGACGAGCCGGATGGATCGGATCTGCCGGAGGTGCTGGCGGCAACCACCTACTGGGCTCCGGGCGACACCCGCGTCCGCGTCTTCGAGCCCGTGGCCACCGCGGACCCCGAGCTTCCCGACCCAGGCGGCCTGCTCGAGGCTGTGTCGGCAGCTCGTTCCGGGCTCGCTCTGGAGACCGAGGCCGAGGCCGCCACACCGTTCGATCTATCCAGCCCTCGTGTACTTGTCACCGGCCGGCAGAACGGCCGTATCGAGGACCTGTGGGTTTACCCCCTGCGGATTCTGCGCAATCTTCGCTTCGGCCTGGTGCGGAACAACGAGCCTGTCGAGTGGTTCGATGCCCTTGACGGGCCGATCGATTTCATCGCCCGACCCGAGGGACACACGTTCCGCAGCAGGGGTGATCCGGAGGTGACCCTGCACCTCGCCGTGCCCCGTGACAACGGTGGATTGCTGGCGCTGCTGGAGGTGCACACGAGCATTCCCCTCCGCGTTATTGCCGCCTGGGAGACCGATCATGCTCCGATGTGGCCGCGCGGCAGCCGGTACCTCGGCGGCCTGCAGCTGGGCTGGGATAGCGGCGCCCAGGCCATCGTGTGGCGGGACCCCACCGCGCGCTTCGTCGCCTACGCCGGGTTCGGTAGGGAGCCGACACGCGTGCTGCTGGGGTTCGATCGCGACCAGGATCTCCGAACCACCGGCCGGCAGACGACGGTGCCCCAGATCGACCTGACGGCGGCAGGGGTGCGGACGCGTCGGGTAGCGATCGAGGTGCCGTTCGATCCCGCCACCGATTCGGTTCTGACCTTCGCAGTCGGAGGCGGTAGGCAGGACGCGGCGGCCAGCCGCCAGGTGTACGCCGACATGCTGGCTGACCCCATCGCGGTGTGGACTGCGAACGCCAATTACTACCGCCAGCTCATCGCCGACACGCTGGACCTGGCGACCCCGGATCCGACGTTCAACGAAGCCTTTCGCTGGGCCAAGGTCGGCCTCGATGCCTTCCGGGTCACCACCCCCGGAATGGGCACCGGGTTGAGCGCAGGATACGCCAGCAGCGCGGTTCCGCAGCCGGGTTCCTGGGCAACGGAGAACGATTTCCTACGCCGCCCAGGCTACGGCTGGTACTTCGGCCGGGACGCAGTCTGGACGGGGTTCGCGGCCGACGCGTACGGCGGCACCGACCTGACTTCGGAGGCGCTCCGCTTCCTAGCGCGCTACCAGGACGTGGATGGCAAGATCTTGCATGAGATGTCGCCCGCCTGGTCGATCCATTATGACGCCGCCGATTCGACACCCCTGTTTCTGCTCGGGCTCCACCACCATGTACGCGCCACGGGCGACCGAGAGCTGTTGCGAACGCTGTGGCCGAGTGTGCGTCGCGCCATGGCGTTTCTGGAGTCCACCGATACCGACGGTGACGGGTGGATCGAAAACACCGACGTCGGGCACGGCTGGATCGAAGGCGGTAGGTTCTACGGAGCCCACACGACCTTCTACCTCGCCAGCCTCTGGGCGGCGACGCTCGAGGCCGTCGAGAGTATGGCGACCTGGATGGCCGATACCGAGCTCGCGGCCAGCACCCACGCCCGGGTGCAGGCCACTCGCGAGATGCTCAATACCGAGTTCTGGGACGACCAGCGACGCACCTACCATTACGGCAAGAAGGCCGACGGCACCTTCCTACCAATTCAGACCATCATGCCCGCGGTGCCGATGGTGTTCGGACTCCTGGAGGAGCTTAAGGTACGCCCCCTGCTCGAGAAGTTCGCCAGCGCCGAGATCACGGCGGATTGGGGCACCCGCATGACCGAGACCACCAACCCCGATTACGACCCCAGCGGATACCACGACGGTATGGTCTGGCCCTTGTTCTCGGGTTGGGCGGCACTGGCAGCCTACCGCTACCATCGCCCGCTCGGAGCCACGATCCCGCTCAACGCCACGCTCCGGTTGTACCGCCACGGCAACCTGGGTCGTGTCCCGGAAACCCTGCACGGCGACCGATTCGAGCTCATGGGGGTGACCTCCCACCAGGCATGGTCACAGGCGATGGCGATCCTGCCGGCGGTCGAGGGACTGCTCGGCGTCCGGCCCGACGCGCTCCAGGGCCGGCTGCGCATCCATCCCCACCTTCCCGGCGGATGGGATGAGGTGGTCGCGCAGCCCGTACGGGTCGGTGACGACGCCTTCAGGATCAAGATTATCCGCGAGACCGAAACCACGCGTTTTGTCATCGATCGGCTTGCCGGCGCCAATCCGATCGAGCTCGAGCTGTCGCTGCCGTTCCCGCGCTCGGTGCTGGTGAATCTCGACCGCGACGCCACCACCGGAGCGGCGATTCCGGAGGGCGAGGAGATCATCGATCATCCCTCCGAGAAGGAGGCGCTCGTGCGCGCTACGCTCACGGGGCCCAGTGCAACGGTCACCTTCCGGCATAGTCCGTACCCGCAGGTCGTGCAGACGATGCCGACGCTGCAGCCAGGCGCCCCCAGCACCGGCTTGCGGATCCTGGAGACGCGCTACGCGGGCGGCAGCCTTGTGGTTCGGTTGCAGGGCATCCCTGGACGGCTGTATCGCCTGACGCTCGCGACGCCCTGGCCGGTGGCCACCGTAGAAGGGGGGGTGACACGAACGAGAGTCGTGTCGGCCGGACCCGGGCGCGCGAGCATCGAGCTGACCATCCCGGGAACAGGTGACAACTATCAGCGTGCCGACATCAGCGTGCAGTTCCAGCACGCAAGGTGACCGAGCAGGCCGTGGTGGAAGTGTGATGGGTCACACTTCCACTACGGCCTGCTAGCCGCTGCCGACAGCGCTCATCGCTTCAGGCAACCGTGCCAGGCCCTCACAGCCGGCCAGAAGGCAAGAGGCAGACGCCGCCAGGCTCGCGTAGCGGGCTGCGGCGGCCCAGCCCTCACCGCGCAGGCGAGCCACCACCATTGCGGCGCCGAACGTATCACCGGCCCCCGTGGGATCGAGGACGTTCACCGGTGGCGCGATGATCGTCACAGACTCGGGTTGGTCGGCAAGATGCAGAATCGAGCCGCGCGCGGACGCGGTCACCACCACCGCCTGCGGGCCGCCATCGAGAATCGTTGCGATTGTCTTGGCGACGAGGCAATCCGTGCCGGCGATCCGCGCCATCTCGAACTTGTTGCACTGCAACAGGTCCGCCGTCGCGATCCACCGTGCCGCTCGCTGCGGTGACCGCGGCACCCGAGTTCCATCCCCCAGCATGCCCAGGGCCAGACTGTGGAAATCGAGGTGAATGGGTGCGGTGCACTCAGCCAGCTCCTCGAGCGCTTCCAGCCGCAGATCGAACCCGGTGATGCAATTGACCAGAACGCTGTCCGCCGACCTCGCTACCGCGAGATCCCGCTCCTGCAGCGGCGGCATCGGCGACGCGAGGCGCTCGCGGCGATCGCCTCCTGACGCTCCATGACGGTAGTCGAGCTCGATCCTGGTGTTGGGACCGTCGTGGGCCACGAGTCCGTCCAGCTCGACCCCCTCAAGACCGGACCAGTGACGAGTCAGGCGTGCCAGCAGGTCCGTCCCGACACGGCACACCGGTAGGATTCGAACCTCCGAGCCTGCCAATGCCGACAGCGCACCGACGCTGTAGGCGATTCCACCCAGGCTACCCCGGGTCGTGCCATCGCGTCCGGTAATGCGATCGTCGACCACGGTGCCGACGACGGCCACCGTTCTCACGGCGACGCCGAGACGCGCCTCGCAAGCGCCAAGACCGCCGCCAGCAGGACCGTCACTGTCGCACCCAGCGGCGTGAGCCACGTCCAGGCCAACGAGTATTGCTGCGCAGCCAGGGCCGCACCTACGCCGGCGGCCAGAGCCAGCGCGACCTGCCACTGCGGCAACGACCAGCGGGTAAGGCCGACCAGGAAGATCCCCAATATTCCGCTGAAGGTGATCGAGGTGATCGTAAGCCCCGCTTCGAGTACCGAGCCCCAGCCCTGCGCCAGCCCCGCCACCAGTGCCAGCACCGCTGCCCAAGCCAGCGTGATTCGACGCGACGTACGCAGGGCCCGTTCGGTCGAGGTAGAGCGACCACGCAGGAGGAAATCCAGCGTCGAGGCCGAGGCCAGCGAGCTCATCGAGGAAGAGAGCGTCGACATCGCCGCCGCGAACACCGAGGCGATGAGCAGACCTCCAAGCCCCGCTGGCATCTCGTCGGCAATGAAGCGCGCGAAGACCTGGTCGTTGGAGCTGAAGGGTCGGGCGGGTGGGTTGGACTGATAGAAGGCGAACAACAACGAGCCGATCACGAGAAACACACCCATTTGCGCCAGTACCAGGATGCCGCTGCCGATCACGGCGCGCTTGGCATCGCGCTCGCTGCGGCAGGCCAACAGCCGTTGAACGAACATCTGGTCGGTCCCATGGGTTGCCATCGTCAGCACGGCACCACCGACCAGCCCGGCCCAGAACTTGTACGGAGCCGACCAGTCCCAACCGAAGTCGAACACACGCAGTTTGCCAAGCGGCTCGAGCGTAGCCACCGCTCCCTCCCAACCGCCGGGAATCCGTTGCACCAGCAGCGCCATCGCCACCAAGGCGCCCCCCATGTAGACCGCCAGTTGCAGCGCATCGTTGAAGATCACGGCGCGCAGCCCACCGCGCACCGTGTACACCAGCGTGATCCCGGTCACCATCAGGATGGCTGCCGCCAGAGGCATCGGCAACAGCGCCTGCAGCACCAGCGCGGTGGCGAACAGCCGCACTCCGTCGGCGAGACAGCGCGACACCAGGAACACCAGCGAGCCGAGCCGCTGCACCATACCCCCGAAGCGCTGGGCGAGCAACTCGTAGGCGGTCTGGACGCTGCCGGAGAAATAGGCCGGTACGAGCAAGCTCGCCACCGCGAAGCGTCCGACGACGTAGCCCAGCGCCACCTGCAGGAACGTCAGGTCACCGGAATACGCGATCGCCGGAACCCCCACGAACGTCAGCGTCGAGGTCTCGGTTCCGACGATCGACAGACAGGTGCTCCACCAGGACATTCGCCGTCCGGCGAGAAAATACTCCTCGATCGATCTCTGCCCGCGGCCCAGTCGCTCCCCCAACCACAGAGTGAGCCCAAAGTAGGCCACCACGACGGTCCAATTCACCAGCGCGGGGCTCATTTAGCCTGCATTTCTCAACGGGGTGCCTAGCGAGGGGGCGGAAGGGGGCGTGGAACCAAGGCGCGCGCGCAAGGGCCCCGCAGGCGTACTCTTGCACCAGGTCGAGGAGCCCGACCGAGTGCAACGCCGTAGACGCGCCGCTTTCCGCCCCCGCAGTAGCACCCCGTTGAGAAACGCAGGCTACGTGAGAGGGGGCTCATGGTCGCCTGACAGAATCGATGGCGCGCACCACCGCGATGTGAAAATCGATGCGGGCCTGACGATGCTGGCGATTCTCGCGCGTCGGATGCACTCGGTTGGTCAGCAGCACGACGAACAGGTCGCGCTGGAAATCGATCCACAGGGAGGTACCGGTGAACCCCGTGTGCCCGATCGCGGCGGCATCGAACATTGACCAATTCCCGCTTCCCTGGGCCGTGTCCCAGCCTAGCGCCCGGCTGCTGCCCGGCACGATCTGCTGGCGTTTCCGCCAGCCATCGATGGTCGCTCTGTGCAGGATGCGATGGTGATCGTAACTGCCCATGTTCAGCAGCATTTGAGCGAAGATGCTCAGATCCCACGCGGTCGAAAACAGACCGGCATGCGAGGAAATCCCGCCGATGACGTAGGTATTCTCGTCGTGAACTTCCCCCACGAGCATGCGGTCGCGCCACGGGTCGCGTTCGGTCGGCGGTATCCGATCGCGCAGGTTGGCGGGCGGATTCCAGCCGGTGTCGGTCATCGCCAGCGGCGCGAAGACCTCGCGCTCGGCGTACTCCCAGAACGGCTCGCCCAGCGCCCTGGTTAGGACCTCTCCCAGTAGGATGATCCCGAGATCAGAATAGACGTATTGCGTGCCCGCCGGCGTCTCCAGCGAGCTCGCGTAGATCCGATCCATCACCTGCTCTCGCACCGCCGCGCCCGCCGCCGCGGGGTCGTAGTCGCGAAAGAACTCCACATACGCGGGGAGCCCGGAAGTATGGGTAAGCAGATGCCGTATGGTGACCGCCTCCTTGCCCTCGCCCTCGAACTCCGGCACCAGCGCCTGTACCGGATAGTCCAGACGCAGGTACCCGCGCTCGACCGCCTGCATCGCTACCGTGGTGGTCGCAATGACCTTGGTGAGCGACGCCAGGTCGAAGATCGCGCTGGTCGTCATTGCCCTAGCCTCGGGCTCGTAGCTCATGCGTCCGATGGCGCCGTAGCCGATCAGCTCGTTGCGGTGGCCGACGGCGAATACGGCTCCCGGAAATGCGCCGCGGTCGACCCAGTCTCGGAGCGCGGCACGGGCGGCCCCCAAGTCAACCGCCGGACGGCTCGGGACGCTCATGCCGGAACCAGTGCCCAGCTCCGGGACCCGCAGCCCGGCATCGAGGACACTCGTGCTCACCCCGTGGCCGACGCGATACAGACCCGGCACCGAGACCGGTAGCCTACCGCTGAAGGGAATCTCGCCCACCAGGGCCCGCGCCACCGCCCGCTGTAGCGGCTCGCTCCAGCCGTAGGCTGCAACCACCGTCGAGGCCTCGGGGAACGCTGCCACCGCGTAGGGGCTGCCCAGCGCTACAACGATCGTCGGCACCTCCAATTGGGCGATCATCTTGGCGTAGGAGGCCTGCCGAGGGGGCAGCGCGATCTTGCCGGAGCTCGAGCGGATCCTCACCCGCACCGCCAGGACGACGGTTCGTGCCTTGGCGGCGGCAGCGACGATTTCCGCGGCCTCATCGCCCCGTGTGCGCCCGTCGATGGAGAACGCGGCCACGTTGGCCAATGGCTCGCGCAGCGCCGCCACCAGGCTTGCCGTCGGCGCCGGCTGGTTGTTGTCCGAGACACCCACCACCACCACGCTGTTCCACACTCGAGCGTCAAGCGGAATCAGTGCCGACCGATCGCGCAGCAACGTCACTGCGGCATCCGCCACCTCCTGCGCCCGGTGGGCTTCCGATGCCAGCGCAAAGCTGCCCGACAGCCCGGCGAGCAATTGCTCGTCCTCGTATCCGGTCAGGCCCAGCTTCACCTTGGCACTGAGCACTCTCCGCACCGCGTCATCGAGCCTTTGCTCGGAAAGGGCACCGCGCTCGACCGCGCGCACCACCGCGGCGTGTACCGCACGCGGGTTCGGCGACAGCAACACCATGTCCGCGCCGGCGACCAGCGCCTCCACCGCTGCCTGCCCACTCCACCAGCGGCGCGAGATGCCGCCCATTTCCATGGCGTCGGTGACAACCAGGCCCTCGAACCGCAATTGCGTCCGCAGCAGGTCGGTGAGCACCGCACGCGACAAGGTCGCCGGCAGCCAGCGATCGGCCGTGAACGCCGGTACCGCCATGTGGGCGGTCATAATGCTGGCAACTCCAGCTTCGATCGCGGCGCGAAACGGCGCCAGTTCGACCGCCTGCAGCCGCTCGCTGTCGTGACCGAGCACCGGTAAGGCGATGTGCGAGTCGACCGCCGTGTCTCCGTGCCCGGGGAAATGCTTGGCGGTGGCGAGCACCCCGCCGCCCTGCGCCCCGCGCACAAACGCCGCCACCATCCCGCCGACGTGCTGCGGATCTTCGCCGAATGCACGCACGTTGATCACCGGGTTACGCGGGTTGACGTTGACGTCGGCCACCGGGGCGAAGATCCAGTGGATGCCGAGGGCGCGCGCGTCCCTGGCACTGGCCGCGCCCATCCACTCCGCGGTGCTCGCGTCGTAGGTGGCGCCCACCGCCATGGCGGTCGGAAACGGGACCGCCCCCTCAATCCGGAACCCGGCCCCCCACTCGAAATCCGCCGCCACCAGCAGCGTCAGATGCCCGGCCTTGGCCGACGCCACCTGCAAGTCGTCGAGCAGCGCGGTCGCCTCGTAGGCCTGCGACCGGAACAGGATCACGCCGCCCAGGGCCAGATCGTCGACCAGGGCGGTCAGGTCGAGACGGGTCTCAGCATCGGCGGGGTAGTACTTGCCGAAAGCCCGCACCATCAGCACCTGCCCGGCACGATCCTGCAGCGACATCGCCGC
>JACZXM010000054.1 GCA_022571615.1 Acidobacteriota bacterium
CGCGGGCGTCGGGTGAAAGATCCTGGGCGGCGGCAGGCGCTGCCAAGGTTAGCGTCGCCACCACGGCGAGCGCCAGACAAGTTGAGGTCCATCGTCTCATGAGCGCTTCCTGGGGTAGGGGATGGTTAGGTACTCCAATCCGGAAATACGGTTACGAGCCGGAGCTCGCCACCAGGGCCTTGATCTCGGCGATGACCTTTTCCTCGAGATCGGGAAGGGCGCCGACGAGCTTGCGAACCTGGTTGCCCTGCCGATCGATCAGGAAGTAGCTCGGATAGCCGATCACGCCGTAGCGATAGGGCAGCTCCTCGTCGCCGACCACGACGCGGTATCGCATACCGTGCTCGGCAGCGAACTGGCGCACGTCTTCGACCGTGCCCGAGTGCACCGCCAGCCCCACGACCTCGAAGTCGTAGTCAGCGAACTCTGCTTGCAGGTGGTTGAGCTTCGGAATCGCGGTAATGCAGGGGGCGCACCACACGGCCCAGAAGTCCAACAGCACCACCTTGCCCCGCAAGCTGGCGCCGGAGAATGGGCTGCCGTCGAGATCGGTGGCGGCAAAATCGATCGCCGTCGGCGCGGTCGTGACGACTTCTACCGGGCTATCGGCTTGCCGACTAGCGTAGGCGAAACCGATCAAGAGGGCCGCCGCCGCTGCGACCGCCGCCAGAGCCTTAACTCGCATTGCGAAACTCCCTCGTTACCGCGTCCGCGACGCCATCGCCGAGGTTGCCGACCAGCACGATATTGATGCCGTCGGCGGTCACGACGCGGCCCTCGGTTCCGAGGTCGCTCCACCGCAAATCGGTGTAGGCGAGCCCATCGGTGGCTTTTCTGCGGGCTTCGACGTCGCCCAGCTCGATGGGGTGATCGTCATGGCACTCGAACACATCGAGCGTCTCGTGCGGGGATTCGTAGCGCAGGTAGAGCGTGTAGCAGCACGCATCCTTGAGCAGCTTGACGGCCTTGAGCTCGAAGCCACCCGGCAGCCGCTCCGGCACCGAGGGCTCGAAATCCAGCTTTGAGCCGATGGCGTCGCGCCAGCTGTCGAGGGCCGAGAACCGCTCCCAGAAGCGCTGTTCTTCCGAACCGGCCACCACATCACGCACGAAATCACCGACTGCCAAAGCGACGGGAGGTACGGCGCGCGGAGTGGCGCGCCGGCCAAGTAGCTGTGGCATCCGCGGCGAAATCGACGCCAGGCCGACACCGAGGACGAACGACGCGGCGATCAACAGCGCACCACGGCTCCATCGCAGCCGGATTCCGCTGCGCCCGGCACCTACCGGCACTGGCGTGCTGGAAGTGCCATCGAGCTCTTGGAGGCGCGATTGTAGGGCGGCCCAGATCCTCGAGCTCGGTGGCTCCGGCAACTCGAGGTTGGAGACCGCGCCACGGAATCGCGCTAGCTCCTCCTCGGTCTGGCGGCAGGTGCTGCACTCTGCGATGTGCGCCTCGACCTCCAGACGCCGACCCTCGGACAGCTCGCCATCCAGCAAGCATCCAATCTCTGCACGAAACGCCGTGCAAGAGTCGCGCCGAGAGGTCACTGTTCGCTCCAGATCATCGGCTTGGTTGCTCCAGGGGCGCCGAGTCGTGCGGTTGTCCTGCGTGAGCTCATTGACGAGGTGTTCAGTTCGTCGGTCCGACGTGATTGCGGCCCGTTTTCTTCCGTCGGGGTAGAAGGGGAGGAGAGTTGCCGAACGGCTTCGCGCAAGCGGTCGCGGGCGCGGCTCAGGCGAGAGGCCACGGTTCCCATGGCGATGTCGAGAATGTCGGCGATCTCCTGGTAGCGGAAACCCCGCAGGTCATGCAGCAGGATGATCGCGCGATCGGCCTCGCTGACCCGGTGCAGCGCCTTGGCCAGCAGGTCGCCGAGCTCTCTGCGAGACACAGTGTCTTGGGATCGGGGTAGACACCAGGCTGCCTGGGGGCTGCTGTCCCCGGCCTTGGCGATCGAGTCCAGGGTGCGCTGGTGGGTGCGCGATCGGCGCACGATCTCGTAAAAGCAGTTCAACGCGATGCGGGTCATCCAAGTGCTGACCTTGGCATCGCCTCGAAACCGCCCGATCTTGGCGTATACCCTGATGAAGGTCTCCTGGACCAGGTCCTCGGCCAGCGCCGGATCACCACAATGTGCTACCAGAAACCGATACAAGGGACGGTGGTGGCGATCGAAGAGCTCGGCACGGGCCCAGTCGGCGCCCTGCCTGCAGCCTTCGACGACCTCGTCCTCGGAGTATTGTCGGCCAGTGCTCATCGCGATTCCCGTGCACACCGGTGCGACGATCGATACCCCGCCATCCTACCGGCATCCCCCTGATTTCTAGCTTACGCCTGCATCTATGTACAGGGTCAAGGGGAGCGGACAATCTCGAGCTTCTCGATTCGCAGGGTGTACTGCTTGTCGCGCGGCGGGATGCGGTCCTCGATCCAGTCCAGAACCTCGGCCCGAACCCAGACACGTTCGGCGGCCGTCGCAGCCGCCGAGACCGGGTCGACGATGTCGAACGCACGCTCGGGTGCGACCCTCAGACGGGCGCCGGACTCCTCAAAGCGGCCCTCCGCCTCCAGGTAGATGCGATTCGGGTAGATCTTCATCTCCCACAGTAGTTGGACCAGAGTCAGCGGATCGTCCCCGAACTCGGGCTCCAGCAGGACACGAACGCGCAGGTCGCCCGCGGCGGCCACGACCTTCTCCACCCCGGGAACTTGCTCGACCGCCGCGATGGCGCGCTCCGCCGTCTCCCGGTCGCAGGGCATGAAGAGAGTGATCTCCAGGGCGGTCACCTCGGCGCGAACGGGAGTGGCGATCAGCAGGCTTCCCAGCGTCAGGCCGGCGACCAGCAGGGTGCGGGTTCGAGCTCGTGGCATCTCGGTTCTCCTCGGCGCGGGTGTGGGATCAGGGGTTGGACGCACGGCGCCGGCCCTTTCTTCCATGCCGGCCCATTCCAGACCGTCGCTGACAGCTGAGGGGAAGAAAACAGGGGCGGAGGGCGTCGAATCGCAGATCCCGGGAGGCTGGCAGGCTCATCCCCGCCATCGGCGGTTCCGGGCCGGCAATCACTCTCCCGATGGAGCAGCAAGAATGATCGCCCAGCCGTTGACCGAACGATGTGCGCGGGTTCTGGAACGACGAGCACACGCGGTGCTAGGAATCAGCCTCTTCAATAGCCATTTCTCGGAGGCGCGAATCCGGACACTCTGCGCCTGGGCGCTGAGCAATTTCGAGGCGGTGCCGAACTGCCGCTGTTTGTCGAGAGCACCGTGATCTTGGGCCAGTCGGCCTCGGTGTTCTGCTATCACCAGGTGCCGACATTTCTTCGCCGTCTGTACTCCGGTGAGCAGGTTATCTCGGTGCAGCCCAATCAGGGGTTCGTCCGGCTCCGGGATGCCGTCAGCCCCGCTGCGTAGGTCGAGGGCAGCGGCGCCCGGGCCCGCTCGTTCCGGAGTATGGATCGTCCACCAGCGCCGGGAGGTGCTGGTCGATCTCGGGGGCGCGGTCCGACAAGTATTACTACGTTTGTAGTTGATAAATACTACCAGCGTAGTATACACTCGATCTCAACGCAGAACCGAAAGGGCTAGGGCAGTGCCACGGCCCTGATTCCAAGGCAGGAGCACACGATGACCGAGACGGACTCTTCCTCCAATGTGAGCCGCATACCCACCGCCATGGCCCTTAGCCGGGTGCTCCGCTTCGGCCTCGGGGCGCTGATAGTAGCCTCGTTGATTCCGACGCTTCTGGATGCCAGCGCCGCGGGTCTCCTGAGGGTGGCCGCGGCGTTCCTGGGCCTAGTCATCCTCTACACCATCATTCACGTCGTCGTAGGTCGGTACTTCGGCTGGATCAACCGCTGGGTCGGTGCCGCGATCGCAGTTGCTCCGGTTGGGGCGACCCTGCTGATGGGGCCGGTCCCGATGGTGGCCGGCGCCCTGTTCATCGGCGTCTCTCTGCTACTGATGGCGGCGCTTGGGGACCCCGGTTGCGAGGTCATGGCGATTCCTTCGCTGCTGTGGAGCCGACGAACCCATCTCGCCTGCATCGTGTTCTCGCCGCTCGACTGGCTCGAGGCACGTGTCACCGGGAGGCTCCCATAGCCGGCCCTGACACCGCGGTTGACATGAATACTACAAGCGTAGTACAAAGATCCGCATGAACGATCAGAAACACGTCCGACCCGCCAGGCTGGGTGAGCTGGAAGCCGAGATCATGCGCATCGTGTGGGATCGCGGTGAGGTTTCTGTCGGCGAGGTGCGTCGGGCGCTGGCGCCGCGACGTGACTCCGCCTACACGACCGTGATGACCGTGATGACGCGGCTGCTGGGCAAGGGGTTGCTGCAGCGTCACAAGGAAGGCCGTGCCTACGTGTACCGCGCGGCGGCGGAACAGGAAGAGGTGGCAGGATCGTTGCTGAGCTCGTTTGTAGGGCGCCTGTACGGGGCCTCGGCGGCGCGGGCGATCGCACACCTGATCGAGACCGAAGAGACGGTCGATGATGCCGAGCTCGAGCGGCTAGAGGAGCTGATCCGCCGCCGCCGGGGGCTGTCGGAATGAGCGTGATGACCCGGTTCCTGCTGCACAACCTGCTGCCGGCATTGGTTGCCGGGGCGGTGGCCTGGTCGGCGATCCAGGCCGGCATTCATCTGTTGGGGATTCATCGCGGTAAGCTCCGGCTGTGCCTGCTGTTCGCCCCGCTGCTCAAGTCGACGCTGGTGTTGTTGGGAGCGGCGGTGGTCTTGCCGTGGCCGCAGGAGGTCTTTCAGTCGTGGCATCAGCAAGCGGTTCCGACCCGCACCGTGTTGCCGCTGTTCCTGCTCCTCACCGGTGCGGTGCTGGCGGCGCGGGCGTTGCTCGCAATCCGTTCGCGCCGGCTGGCGCTGGATGAAGCCGTGGCGCCCGCCGGCGCGACGCTGCGCTTGGTGGCGGCGCTCGACCGGGTGATGGCCGGGTACAGGAGGAACCGCGAGGCAGTGGCGGCGTGCTGGGAAGGAATGCCCGCTCTGGAGCGGCCGCGGTTGCTGGTCACCGACCGCCCGCACCATTCTCCCCTGATCGTCACTCAAGGGGAGCCGACGATCGTATTCCCCCGCTCGCTGGTCGGCGCCTTGGAGGACGCCGAGCTGCAGGGCGCGCTGGGCCACGAGCTTGCCCACCTGTCGTTGCGGCAGCCGCTGGGCTGTTATACCTCGGAATGGGTACGAGCCCTGGTGGCGGTGAACCCGCTGGCAGGGCTGATGGCCTCGCACATGCGGCGCGAGGAGGAAAAGGCTTGCGACGACCTGGCGGTCGCGATTACCGGGCACCCCGATGTCTATGCCGGGATGTTGCTCAAGAGCTATCGGTTTGCCGCCGCTCACCGCTGGCTGCTGGCCGGCAGGCTCCAGTTCGTGCCGCAACTGCTGGGCGTGGGTGCCAGGCCGATGCTCGCGGAGCGCGTCGAGCGCTTGTTGGGGGAGCCGGAGGATGCGTCCGCAGCCGCGCTTGAGCGGCTGTGGTTCGTCCTATTGTGGATCGGAGTGGTGGCGGTGTTCTTCCGCGGCTAGAGTGTCGGCGCGTACCTACCACGGCCTGTTAGGAGCTGCGGCGTTTGCGCAACAGCAGGTAGCAGATCGTGACCGGGGTGAGAAGAAAGAGCAGGGTGAGCGGTTGCGGGCCCAACCCACCCGGTACCAGGTTTGGGGCCAGCCCTGCGAGCGACCAGGGCAATACTGCGCCCCAGCTCCCGAGCAACAGGACCGTGAGGCCGTCCTGTTGCCGTTCCCGCGGATGAGCTCGTGCGGTGCGGGCAGCGATGACCAGGTACGCTGCCAGGGCATAGAGATTGGACCCGATCGCTGCCGCGGTCAGGAACAGGCCGAGAACGGATGGCGCCGGCAGCATGGTGCCAGCCGCCCCCACCAGCGCCACCAAGGCTACGGGGGCGTACAGCGGTCGCCCGAGAACCCTGGCCGCCGGAGTCATAGGTCTTGGGTACACGAGCGCGAAGTGCAAGAATGCTGCCTGCCCCAGCATGCTCAGGCTGAAGTAGGCGACCCAGATGACCGTCTGCAGGTTCTGTGCCGAGGCGGCAACCGGTCCACCCCAGTGAACCGACGTCGCGATCGCATACAGGGCGAACGCCGGGGCCGCCGGCGAACTCGCCCGAGCCAGAGCCAGGACTCCGCACAGCAGGAACCCTAGCCCCATGACGCCGGCGGCGATCAGCAGTTTCTGCTCGGCGCCAGAGGGTGCCTCGCCCAACGCCGGTGAGGCCGGCAAGGTGGCAAAGACCGCCAGCCGCCATAGGATGGCGACCCCCGCCAGCAGAACCAGGGATGTGTTGCCAGACCCGGAGCCCGGGTCAGAATCCATCAGCGCTGACCCATAGTTCCAATCCCGACTCGACTTCGGTTCCGGAGACTCCGTCGCGCACGGCGACCGCTAGGCGGTACATGCCGGTGGGCAGGTTCTCGGGGATCTTCACGTTGAGCACAATGTGCGTGGCACCCGTCTGTGGGTCGAGTACCCTGCCGAGCAACTCGATATCGGTGAGGTTGAACTTCTCGCCTCCGGGGGACTGCAGGCTCACAGACAAGGCGGACTGTGTCTGGCCGGTGAACGGGTGCCGGGCGAGGTTGTGCGCCACCACGAACAGCTGCTCGACCGAGCCCGGGCTGGCCTCGGCCGCTGCCTCCGGCGTCAGATCGACGTCGCTGATCACATAGGGATACGCAACCGGGCCGTTCGCCTTGTGCGGTGGCGGCGCGGTCGGGTCCATGCCCCGCATCATCAGACCGGGATGCTGGTGATCGATCGATACAGGACCCGACAGCCAGAGCTGGCCACTGCCGGGCTCGGGCACTACGATCGACTTGGTGACCGCGCTCAGCCGGCCGATTTTAGACTCGCGCACCAGCGCTCGCACCTGGCCGTTGCCGGGCCGGGCCCAGAGCAGGTCATAGAACCGGAACGGCAGCCCGGCGACCTGAGACGCGGCCATCTGGTCGATGTTGAGGCCGACTCGACGGTTGGTCAGATCGACGATCGCTCCCTCTTCGTCGAGCACATAGCCGAACAGGTCGAGCTGGACCCTGCCGTCGCCGCGGGCCTTCGCCATCTTCTCGAGCTCGGGCCAGGGGACCTCGATCACCAAGCCGATGCGGCTGACCCGATCAGAGCCCGGAAACGGCGTGGCCGAGACGTCGAAGATCATGTCGGAGGAGACGATACCCTTGCTGATGAACTCGGCCAGTTGCGCTTGCCGCTGCATCTCGTTCATTTCGGCGTACGCCGGCGGGGGGGCGAGCCGTTCGGGAGCGGAAGCCACCTTGGCGCCAGGGCGCGTGACCTCGATCTTGAGCTCCAGCACCTCGCCGTCGCGATCCTGGCGCGGGAAGGCGACGACATAGAACGTGCGGGTGGAGCGCTCCAGATCGCCGAGAGCGGCCGACAGATCGTTGGTGTCCCAGATCGCTGTGCCGCCGGTGCCGTCTGCCAGCGCGGCAAGAGCGGTGTGGCTAGCGCCACGGCTCGAGAATGTGCCTCCCGAGGCGCGACCTTGGGTCAGACCGACATCGCGCTCACCTCCGACGCCGCTGGCATCGACTGTGTGCACGACGGCATCAGCTGCGCGCAGCTGCTTGATCGTCTTCTCGAGCGCCGATCGCACCTCGGCGCTGCCGAACCGGTCATCACCGCTCGAGAGGGCGATGGCCAAGCCGGCGTTGGAGTTCATCGCGGCGGAGTTTGCGGCGAACTGGTCGAGCGACTGCCCGCTAAGGACGCGGTCGTCGAATCCCTTGGAGAAAAAGACCACGTGCTTGCGACCGTGAATCGTCCGCAGCAGGTCGGCCAGGACTGTCCCGAGCTGCTCGGTAAACTGCTCCACGACGCCGGTGTACTGATCGAACTCGAGGCGATTCACGACCGCGAGAGCCTCGCGGATGGCCTCGTCCGCTTCGGCTAGTTGAGCCGACGCGGTGGTTCCCTCGACCTCGGGCGAGTCAAGCGCCAGCCCTTCCGCGATCATCTCGCTCATGAACCCGGCCCGATCGACGCTGCGGCCGGCTTGTCGCAGGCCGAGGCCTCCAATGGCCGCCAGCACCTGCTGGTGGTCCGATGTCAACGGCACCAGCAGGCGAACCCCGGTCACCAGCGAGAACGTCGCCACGCCCACCAGATCCCTGGGGTTGATCTGCTCGGCGACGAACTGGCGTGCCGCGCGCTGAGCCTCCCGTACGCCGCGGGGAGAGTTGAACGCGGCATCGAAGAACAGGAGCCACTGCCGCCAGCCCGCCGGCGGAATCGGAGTCGCATCGGCCACGGCACCGACGGCAGTCGCCGCCGGCCTACGGAGGTCGACCTCGTAGACGGTGGTGATCGACCGGTCCTTGCCGTCGACCCGCAGGCGAAAGTCCTCCGGCCCCAGTCCGGTGACGAAATTGCCGTTGCCATCGACGACCGAGACCTGGATCTGAACGACCTCGACCTCGGTTCGGAACTGCGGGCGCCGCTGCGGAGTCGCAGAGGCACCCACAACGAGCAGGCCAATAAGGGCCGCGCTCAGCAAGACAGTGGACACGCATCGGCGCAACAACAACGTGGATAGCGGCATGATGGCCATGGATACCTCGGTGCTAGGGGGACCCGCGCTGGCGTTGGTCTGGTAGTGAGCGACACCATCCGAGCAATCATCCTGAAGAATATTCTACGAGAGCATCGGAAATCCAGGATGTCTCGATCAGCACTCTTGCGGTGGTGGCAGCTCCTGCGCCGCTGCTAGCGGGCAGTGGCTGGGACCCACCGCACTCTCGCTAGCGTCTCAGGAGGGGATCTGATAGCCGGCCGCCAGCTGTCGGTAGGCCGCGACTTGCTCTCTGGCCCACGGCTCGTCGCGCTCCAGCTCACGGGCCAGGATCTTGGCCACTACCGGCGCCGCCTCGACGCTGGCTCTTGCGTCCAGTAGCAACATTCGGGTCCGGCGGGCGAGCACGTCCTCGACGGTGCGGGCCATTTCCTCCCTCACGGCCCAAATCACCTCGCAGACGCGGTGTCTGAACCGCGGATGGAGGATCTGATCGGCGCCCGGTATCTCCTGAGACAGCGCCTCGATGGCAACCGCGTCGGCGCCGTAGCAGGCCAGGTCGCCGAATTGTTCGGCGTGGCGGTGGTAGCCATGGATGTTGAGATCGGGTGTGACGCAGTCGCGCTCGGGCAGACCGCCGATCAGCGCCGCCTGATCGATCACGTCCTGCGCCATGTTGCGGTAGGTGGTCCACTTTCCTCCGGCGATGGTCACCAGCCCGGAGCGCGCGATCGAGACGGTGTGATCGCGCGAGATCTCGGCGGTGGAGCCCTCGTCGCTGCTGCCGAGCAGCGGCCGTAGCCCGGCAAATACGCTCAACACGTCGGCAGGCCCGGGGTCGCGCGTGAGGTAACGGGCACAGTGCCGCAGCAAGAACTCGATCTCCTCGGCCAGGGGCTGCGGCTCGACGGCGATCTCGGCCACCGGAGTATCGGTTGTGCCCACGACGACGCGGTCGTGCCAGGGGATCGCGAACAGCACGCGTCCATCATCGGTATGCGGCACCATGATGGCGCTGTCTCCGGGCAGGAAGTCTCGTTCCAGGACGATATGGACGCCCTGACTGGCGCGGATCATGGGCTTGCACGCGGGGTCGTCCAAACGCCGTACCGAATCGGCAAACACACCGGTGGCGTTGACTACGACGGCGGCTTCGATGTCGTACCGTGCGCCCGTTTCGAGGTCTTTCGCCGCGACCCCGGCAACGAGCCCGTCGTGGTCGTGTCGAAGCGCCGTCACCTCGAAGTAATTGAGCACGTTGGCCCCTTGCTCGGCCGCGGTCTGCGCCAGGTTGATGGCCAGACGCGCATCGTCGAACTGGCCGTCGTAATAGAGCACCCCGCCGCGCAGCCCCTGACGTTCGATCGTCGGCAGTCGCTCGATCGTCTCCTGGCGCGACAGCAGGCTCGAGCTTCCGAAGCCGTGCTTGCCGGCCAGCAGGTCGTAGACCTTCATCCCGATGCCATAGAAGGGCGCCTCCCACCAGTCGTAGTTCGGTACGACGAACCGCAGGTCGTGCACCAGGTGGGGGGCGTTGCGGCGCATGAGCCCGCGCTCGTGCAGTGCCTCGATTACCAGCGACACGTTGCCCTGTCGTAGGTAACGCACGCCGCCGTGGGCGAGCTTCGTGGACCGGCTCGAGGTTCCCTGGGCGAAGTCCGCTCGCTCCAGCAGCAACGCCCGGTAGCCGCGTGAGGCCGCATCGATCGCCGTGCCCAGGCCGGTCGCTCCGCCGCCGATGACCACAACGTCCCAGCGCTTGGTCGCGCCCAGACGCCGCAGCATCTGCTTACGGCGCATCGGGCACTTCCCACTCCTTGGCGCGGCCGACGGCGCGCTGCCAGCCGGCCCTCAGGCGGCTCGCCTGTGCCTTTGTGCGGCTGGGCTCGAAGCGTCGATCGGTCTGCCATCGGTCGGCGAGCTCGGCGGTACTCTCCCAGGTTTCTACCGCCAGGCCGGCCAGGTACGCTGCCCCCAGGGCGGTGGTCTCC
>JACZXM010000055.1 GCA_022571615.1 Acidobacteriota bacterium
GATCGAGCCGGCGCTGGAGCCGGCGAGGAAAATCTCGGCCGGCGAATCGAAATTGTCGAACACCCAGTCCAGAACCGACATCACGTTGACGTACCCATTGTGGCGGATCGTCACCTCGTACGGTTCGCCACCTTCGGGCTCGACCGGATACGTGGCCACTCGATCGCCGATATGCACGTCGCCGGTGCAGTAGGGGATCATCACCATGCTGTAGTCGGCGATCGGGTTGGCAGGATTCTCGAGATCGAAGATGCCGGTGGGCCGATGGGCCGGGTTGTCGCTCTCATCCACGTCGCGTGAGTACGTCGGTCGCGAGTCGGGGTCGCAGTTCTCGCCCATCCAGCAAGCGCCGCCCCCCTGCAGGTAAATCAGCAGCCTGTCGGTGTCGGCCGGTCGAGCGAAGAAGCTGTATTCGGTGCCGAGGGAGCAGATCGTGTCGCCTCCGGGACGCAGGGTACTCCAGCCCGCATCGAGCTCCTCGAGCGCCGGTAGCGACGTGCCCCCGGGTGGGGCCACCGATTCAGCGACGCCCCCACAGGCGGCGCAACAGAGGATGGAACCGACAATCAGACAGCCAGCAACTTTCATGAAATCTCTCCACTGACTCGACTCGTCCCGGCCGGGCACCGCGAGCCGATCCGACGTGACGCGGGAGTATATCCGGGCGCGGCTCGCGGGGAATCATGTCGTTCATGGCCGTCACATCCTACCGAATCCTGACCGTGCCGACACGACCGCTAAGCGCGTGACATCTGATGCGCGCTCCCTGTTAGCATCTGATGCATGGCAAGGACGACAGTGGATATCGATACGCCAGTTCTGCAGGAGATCAAGCGGTTGCGGCGAATCGCAGGCAAGTCCCTCGGACGGCTCGTGTCCGACCTCCTGAGCAAGGCGCTCGCTGGCCGCAGGCAAGATCGAACCCCGCGGCAGCTGGAATGGACGACGCAGGATATGGGCGCGCTGGTCGACATCCGCGATAAGGAAGCGTTGCACGCGGCTCTCGACAACCAAGAATCGTGAGCTTCGCCGTCGACACCGAGCTCTTCCGAGAGGAGATGCCATGAAGCTCGATCGGTTCGTTGCTTTGACGCTGACTCTGGGCTGTGGCGGCGGGATCGTCGCCGCATCCGGCTCGGCGGCGCCAGCCGGCCCGCCCAATATCCTGGTCATCTATGTCGACGACCTGGGGTTTGGAGATCTCGGCTCCTACGGCCATCTTCAGGTCCGCACGCCGAACCTCGATCGGCTTGCGCAGCAAGGGCTGCGATTGACCTCGTACTACGCTCCGGCGCCGCTGTGCTCGCCGTCTCGCGCGGCGCTGCTCACGGGCCGCACCAACTACCGGACCGGCATCGAGAGCTGGATCCCCCAGGGCCAGGACGTGCAGCTCGGGACACAGGAGATCACCATCGCCGAGCTGCTCAAGCAGCGGGGGTATCAGACGGCGATCGTCGGCAAGTGGCACCTGAACGGCGGCCTCGGGCTGGCACGGCATGCGCAGCCCAGCGATCAGGGTTTCGACCACTGGTTGGCCCTGCACGCCTTCCCGATTCCGCACAATCGCAACCCGCGCAATTTCTACCGCAACGGCGAGGCGCTCGGAGAAGTCGAGGGCTACACCGGCCCGATCGTCATCGATGACGCGATCGATTGGCTCGAGCATCGCGATCCCGAGGCACCGTTCTTCCTGTATGTGGCCACCATCGAGCCGCACGCGACGATCGCGAACCCTCCCGATTACGACGTCATGTACTCGCAATACACCCGCGGCGTTCCCGATCCGTTCGAGAACGGGCTACCGGGGCCACCCACGAACCTGGAAGCGCGGGGGCCGGGCGAATACTGGGCCAACGTTACCTACATGGACCACCAGATCGGACGCCTGCTGGATCGAATCGATGCGCTCGGGCTGCACGATGATACGTTCGTGTTCTTTGCCTCCGACAACGGCCCGGTGACGACGGATTGGCGACACTGGTGGGAGGTCAACATATACGGGGACACAGGCGGGTTTCGCGGACGAAAGGCGGACCTGTATGAAGGGGGCATCCGGGTTCCGGCGATCGTCCGCTGGCCCGGGCACGTAGCCGCCGGTAGCGTCAGCGACGAGCCGGTGATCGGGTATGACCTGTTGCCCACCTTGGCGAGCGTCGTCGGCTTTGAGGTGCCGTCGGACCGCCCGATCGACGGGGAGGATTTCTCAGCCCTGTTCCATGGCGGTACGTTTGGGCGTCGGCAGCCGCTGTACTGGGAGTTCAATGACGATCACGGGTTTCATTTCGCATTGCGCGATGGCAACTGGAAGCTGCTGGCCGACGAGGCGCTCGAGCGGGTGGAGCTCTACGACCTCGGCAGCGACCGCTTCGAGCTCTTCGACCTTTCGACCGCGCGACCCGAGGTCACCGCCTCGTTGCTGGCCAAGCTGCGGGCGATCGATCAGAGCGTGGAGAACGATCCCTTCCGACCGCGATGACCGCTCGGGTGATCGGGTAGGGCCGGCGGTGACCGAGGCACCGTCGCACTGACACCGGGCGTTGTGGATCAGTATCGGTAGATCGCCGCGAGGTCCCCGCCGCCGGGCACCTCCGCAGAGCCCACCGCGTGAACGGTCGCACCGCGGATCCAGCTTTGCAGCGCGGCGATCTCGAGCAGATCTATGTCGCCAGCGTGGCCGGCGGCATGCTTGACGATCTCCCGGGTCTCTGGATCGTAGCGGCCCCAACGATGTGCGTCGGTGGCAACGAAGATCGTATCCACGCGGCCGTCGAACGCGGCCGGAACCACGTCGTCCACCGTGCTTCCGGCAAGACCTGTTCCGTGGACTTCCTGAAAGCGCACCGCGGCATCGTGCTGGCCGGCGAGGAATCGGGGCTCGAGCAGCCCCCACGCCCGCTCGTGGAGCTGCTGGCCGCTGAGCGTCTTGGGGCTGCCCTCAATTCCCTCGGCCACCAGGTTCGGGTACTTGCTGATCTTGCGGAAGATCGCCTGCTCGTACTCGACCCCCGCAAGAACCATCGGTGCCTGCCGGTCGACGAGGAGCCGATTTATCGCGGTGTCGACGATTCGGAAGAAGCCGGCGATCTCGTCCTTGCGGTCATCGCTTGCCTCGCCGTGTCCGTGGAACATGGCGTTTCGGCGTCCAGCTCCGTCGGATCCGGCGCCGGTATGGAATTGCAGCGAGCGTTGCTCCCAGTCGTACCCGAGCGCATCGCGCAAGCTGGTGGGTGTGTCGAGCAGGTCCACCTCGCGCACGCTGTGGGGTGAGCCGAGGAAGAGCCGCACCTGCCCCTGCTCGATGGCCAGGATCCAGAACCGTGCCCTCTCGCCGAACAGGGGCAACAGCGGCTTGAGGTAGAAGCGATCGCCGGCGACCGCGATCTCCTCCACCGGAAGCGGCAGACGCAGGACGCGGACCCCGTCGATGCTCGCAAGATAGGCCAGCCCTTGCCCCTGATGCTTCCAGAAATGGGTGTCGGCCAGCAGGTCACGGCCACGGGCGAGGAGTTGCTCGATGTGGGCCGCAGCCACGCCGTGTTCGCCCAGGGCTTGTTCGGCACGCTGCAGCTGCAGCTTGAACCGGATCGGATTCTGCTTGAATTCCATGCCCTCGGGCGACGTGGGCAGGTAGATCGAAACACGAGGACCGCGGTCTTCCGCGATCAGGCCTTCCATCTCTTGGCGAGTGATAAGAGGCATCGTAGGTCCTGGTTATCGGCGGTGACGAGCATCCCGAACAACAAATCCTCAAGTATTGGATTTTGCATGGTGTGCGCCTCGGGTCAAGGCCGAGCGGGAAGGGGGAGCGGGCAACCCGCGAGGTGAGCAGGATCGCCTGCTGAGGGGGCGCTACACTAGCAGGCCGTAGTGGAGTCTGTGCGAGTTATATCAAACCTACCGGAGGCCATCGAGAGGATGAAACGAACGCGATTGCGCATACTCCTGACAATGGCTTTGGTAGTCGGCTTGCTTGCTGCCGGTTGCGGCGGCGACACCGCGACCAACGACTCCGGCTCCCAGACCCCGGTCCCGGAACCGTCGAGCCCTGACAAGGAGGACACGCCCGAGCCCACGGGCGAAACCGGCACTGTGCCTCCGGCGGTCGAGGTGCCCGAACCCGGGGCCAACCCGCTGATGAACCCTGCCAGCCCCGACATGAATACCACCGCGCCCGGCCTCTATCGGGTGCTTTTCGATACTACCCGGGGGGAGTTCACGCTCGAGGTGCAACGCGACTGGGCCCCGATCGGCGCCGACCGCTTCTACAACCTGGTGCGCGAGGGGTTCTACGACGGCGCCCGGTTCTTCCGCGTCATCGACGGGTTCGTCGCCCAGTTCGGGATCAGCGGCGACCCTGAGCTGTCGGAGATCTGGAGGGAAGCCACGATTGCCGATGATCCCCCCAACGAGAAGAACACACGCGGGCGGATCACCTTCGCCAACGCCGGTGCGAACACGCGCACGGTGCAGTTGTTCATCAATCTGGGCGACAACCTCAACCTCGACCTGCAGGGTTTCCCGCCGTTTGGTGAGGTGGTCGAGGGCATGGGCGTGGTGCAGAGCCTGTATAGCGAATACGGCGAGGGGCCGCCCAGAGGCCGGGGTCCGAACCAGGGACGGATCCAGTCGGAGGGCAACCGCTATCTCGAGCGCGATTTCCCGCAGCTCGACTACGTGAAGACGGCGCGAATCGTGGGCGAACGTTAGCAGCCTGTGGTGGAAGTGTGATGCATCCGTTTCGCTGAGAAATGCGGGCTGCCACGGGTTGCGTCAGGTGGACGCGTGGCCGGGGACCGCCTGCAGCTGCCGGGCGGCGTCGGCGAACCGCCGTACGATCTCGCCTGCGGGTAGGATTTCGTCGATATCGGCGACGCTCTTGCCTGCGCCCCAGATGCCGTGGTAGGCGTCGGTCGCCCGTGAGGCCCGCTTGAGCTGGCGCCCTGCTCGCAGCGCGTAGAACGCACGCATCCAGTGCTTGGTACGATGGCCCCGCAGCATCCAACGAGCGAAGGGGCCGGCGTGGGTTCCCACCCGCTGGATGTAGGGTGTGTTGAGCACCGCCACGGGGAGCCCGGAGATGCGTTCGGTGAGTACGATGTCCGGCTCGCCAGCCTGCACGATCGCCTGCTTGTAGGCGGCGCTGGCGGTGCACTCGGTGGTGGCGATGAACCGGGTGCCGCACTGGACTCCGGCATAGCCCATCTTCAGAGCGGCGGCGAACGCGGCGGGGCTGCCGATACCTCCGGCGCTGATCACCGGGACACCGAGGTCGCCGAGCTCCTGGAGCAAGTGCTCGGGCGTTCTGGGTCCGGCGTGTCCCCCGGCGCGGGAATTCACCGCGATGAGCCCGTCCACTCCCGAGTCCACGCCCTTCTGCCCCCACTTGCGCTCCGTGGCATCGTGATAAACCACGCCACCGACGGCGTGGACGCGGTCGACCACCCAGCCGGGCTTGCCGAGAGAGGTAATGAAGAACCGCACTCCTTCCTCGAGCGCGACATTGATCCACTCCTGCATGCGTTGCAGGTACTTCTTGGACGACGCCTCGATCAGTGCATTCATCCCGATCGGCTTGCTCGTGAGATTGCGCATGAACCGGATGCCGGCGCGGAAGTCGTGCCCGTGCACGTAGGTCAGCGACATCGGCTGCAGCACGCCGAGGGAGCCGGCCTCGGAGGCTGCCGCTACCAGCTCCGGGTTGCTGCACGGGTACATCGGCCCGCAGATCAGCGGAACGTCGACGCCGGCGTGGCGCGTGAACGGCGTTTGCAGCTCCGGCACTCAGGCTAGAACAAGTATTTGACGCCCAGCTGCGCTACCCGTGCGTTACCCGCACCGCTGCGAATCGTGCCGTCGAAGTTGAACACCAAGTTGGTGACTTGCGGGGCGATGAAATTATTGGCGTTGAACAGGTTGAAGACCTCGAAGATCACCTCCAGGCGAGAGCCGCCGAAACCGAAGTACTTCGCGGCACGGAGATCCAGCGCGGAGAATGCGTTGTCCTTCCGACCGGTATTGCGTTGCGTCACGCTGCCGTCGGCGTTGATGCGATCGCCCGGCGTGTTCGCTACCGCGCCGGTCGCGGTGAGCGAAAGCGGTGTCGCCGACCGATACGAGTAGCGGAAGTTCACGTCGACCTCGCCCGGAAGCTGGGTGAGGAAGTAGAAGTTCAGCCGATGCCGCTGATCTCTATCCGACCAGCCCCACTCGGCATCCAGATCGGTGATCTTGGCGTAGCGGAAGGTGAACGGGTCGCGTTCGTTGTCATCGTCGGACTTGTCGAAGCTGAGCGTGTAGTTGGCCTGGAATCCCCAGTTGTCGGCGAATCGCTTGCGCGCCCCGAGGGTGATTCCGAAGTACTCGCTGCTCGCCGTCGATTCGACTGTGGTCAGCCCGCCGAGACCGTTGATACCGGCCGGCTCCAGGCCGCTCGACCACGGCGACCCCAGCAGAGCATCGTTGCGGTCGGCGAAACGAGTCAGGTTCTCGGTCTTGGCGTACGAGGCGGTGAGCTCGATGGCGTAGTCCTGACCGAGCATGCGCTCGTAGCTCAGCGAGGTGGAGTAGGTATCGGGGTTCTTGAAGTTCTTGTCGAACACGAACACGCCGGGGAAGAACGGGGTGCCGAGCCCGGTGGTGGGGATCAGCTCCCCGAACGCGGGCACAGGCCCGAGGAACGTGAGGGCGCTATTGCGGAAAAGGGTCTGCCCGCGACTGCCGTCGGTCGAACGCGACGATGCAAGAGCCAGGCCCGGGATCCGTGCGTTGAAAACCCCGGCGCTGCCCCGCAAAAGCTCGCGACCATCCCCCGACAGGTCCAAAGCGAAACCGAGCCGGGGCTGGAACATCCCCCAATCCGTCGGGATCGTGCCATCGCCCGGGAACTCTTGCCCATTCCTCGTTTGCCCGATGAAGGGCTGGTAGAAGAGCTGGTCGATTGGGGTGATCAGGTCGGGCTGGATCTGTACCTCCCAGCGCAGGCCGAGATCTACCGTCAGTCGTCGCGAGACGGCCCACGAGTCCTGGACGAAGAACCCGACTTCGTGCTGGATGATGCTCTGGGTTCCGGCCTCCTCGACGCTCAATCCGCCGACCCCGGCTTGTTGGAGATACAACAGCACCGGACCGACGATCGAGGCGCCAGCCGGGCAGACGCCGAGTTCCGAGGTGCTGCCGTCGGAACACTCGACGTAGCTCGGGTTGTTGGCGAAGTTCAGGAATCCGTCGGTCGAGCCGAAGATAACGCGGCCGTTGGCGAAGCCGATGAACGTCTGGGTGGCGTTGGTGCGGTTGTACTCGGCGCCGACCTTGATGGAGTGATCGCCTTTGATGATCGACAGGTTGTCGTTGATCTGCACGCGAGTGTCGTAGTACTCGATCGGGATGAAGAACGGCATCCCGAAGCGGTACTGGTTGCCGAAGTCGAAGGCAGTATCCGGGAACGGCCGGCCGGTGGCGGGATTGATCGGGCCATCGTACGGACGTGGCCGATCCTCGCGCGCGAACTGGAACCGGAGCTCGTTGTAGATGCTATCGCCGGCCGAGACCAGCTGGAAGCTGCCGGCATTGGAAAAGTCTCTCTCCACCGCGTTGGCGCTGGCGCCCCAGCTGTTGACGTCAAACGTGCCGTTGACCTGCTCGGACCAGGTGTGGCTGTAGCGCAACGTGGCCTGGTGCTTGGAGTTGAGCTGCAAATCCACCTTCACCAGGAGTGCCCGTGCGTCGTCGGTGCGGTTGATCGAGGCGTTCTCGTTGGGACTGCCGAGAGCCGCGAAGGCGTCGACGACCCGCTGCTCGATGCGGCTCGGGTCGGTCTGCTTGTTGGATTCAGCGCGCTGAAAATCAGCCGCCAGGAAGAAAAACGCCTTGTTGCGCTTGAGAGGTCCGCCGAGCGTGAACCCCACCTGCTGCTGTTCGGAGGAGAAATCGGGCTCGTTGGTGCCATCGGGAAGCTTCGCGGTGGCCGCGAACGAGTCATCCTTGAAGAACGCATGAACGGTGCCGCGAATCGTGTTGGTGCCCGACTTGGTGACCACGTTGACGAAACCGCCCGACGAGCGGCCGAACTCCGCGCTCGCCCCGTTGCTCACGACCAGCAACTCCTGGACCGCGTCGAGATTGAAAGTGAACGGCGGTCGCTGTCCTCCGCGCTGCTCCCCGAAGAACGGGTTGTTAAAATCGGCCCCGTCGACACTGATGTTGTTCTGGATTCCCCTCTGGCCATTGATGGTCAGCACATCGCCGTCAGGCCCCTGCGCGATGGCCACACCGGGGGTCAGCAGGGTGAAATCCAGGAAGTTGCGGCCGTTGTTGGGCAGTCCCTCGATGGCCCGCTGATCCACGGTCATGGAGCGATTCGAGCGCGTCATCTCCACTACCGGCGTCTGGGCCGTAACGGTGATCGATTCCTCTATTGCCGCGAGGTTGAGTTGGACGCCGATGGCGACTTTCTGCCCCACCGACACCGTCAACCCCTCGCGCACGAAGGTCGAGAACCCCTCCATGCGCACCGTCACTGTGTAAGGACCGAGTGGCAACAGCAGGGCGTTGAAGCGGCCGCTGGCCAGGGTGAAGACGGTGCGTTGGTAGCCGGTGGCGGTGTTTTCCACCGTGACGCTGGCTCCCGGCAAGGGACTGCCGTCCGGATCCACGACGGTGCCCTGGATCACGCCGGTGGTCGCCTGCGACTGCGCATGGGCAACGCCGGAGGCGGATAGAACAAACAGAACACTCAGCAGCGGGGCAAGAAATCGGCGCATGACAAGTACTCCCGGGGGTGTGACGATCTCCTCACGGGGATATGCGGCCCGCGGGGAACCCCGCCATGCTGATCTCTGTCGGCGAGGTTGTCAACGGGCGACCGATCACGGCGATTGACGCGATCAGCCCGATGGGCACCTGATGGCGAACCCTGGCCGCGCCGGTCCCTCGGGCTCAGATCAACGGTCGCAGGGTGAGTACTCGCTCGAACGTATCGCCCTGTCGCCGCACCGTCAGGTAAAGCTTGTCCCCCGGCTCGCCCTCGAGCAGCTCTTGGATGTCGTCGGCCGAGAGACCCAACACCGCCTGAGCGCCGATGGCGGTGATCTCGTCGCCGACCTCGAGCCCCGCCTCGGCTGCAGGTGAGTCGGCGACGACATCCGCGATCGTCACGGCCTCTGCCCCCGGCGACCAGGGGGTCAGCGCCAGGCCTGCGTGATCGAAGCCGAAGGGCTCACCGAAGCTCGCGTTGGGCTCCAGGATGAGGCGCCCGTGCGGAACATCGAATATCACCCGGAAGCGCTGCAACACCTGAGAGCCGAGATTGCCGTGAAGGCGCACACCCTGCATATCGCCGATCCGACTCCATGGTGAGTTGTCGGGGAAAGTGGTCACGACGCCTCGGAGTCGATGGTCGCCGAGCTCGAGCGACGAGACCCTGCCGATGGCTCCTCTGGCAGCACCGTTGGAGCCCCACCCGATCAGGACATCGTCGAGGGTTCGCGCTGGGCGTCGCAATCCGTCGACGGTCTCCACCTCGATCGACAACGCGTGGCCGGCACCGCTGTCCACCACCAAGGTCACCGCCACCGGCTCCTCGCCCGCAACGCTGACGCGTGCGGTGGTCATGAGGTGGCCACTCGCCATTGTCCGCAGCTGCAGAACCGATCCGTCGCCCGAGTACACGTAGGTCGCCGGGTCGTGCACGATCAACACCTGGCGGTACCAGTCGATCTCGACCACGAGCTGTTGGAATATCGGCCCACCGATGATCCCGTCGGCGCCGGCAATCTTATCGGTGCCCAATCCGATCGCCACGGGCGCACCGCTGATGTGGAGATCGCCGATGCTGAGCTCGACGTCGCCTGCCACCGGCACCGTTGCCGCTTCCCCGCCGCCGGCGCCGCCGATCACTACATTGCCGATGATCTGAAACGGTAGGGTGAGGCCGAGCTCCATGCTCGCGAGCACCGTGATCGGTGCCCCGGTGTCGAGAATGAAGCTCAACGGCTCGCTTCCCTGCACCCGGACCGGAACCAGAAGCCAGTGGCGGTACATCTCGAAGGGAATCTCGACACTGACGGCGCCTGCCGGGAGCGCCACACGAGCCTGCGGCAGCGCCTGGGCGTGGGCGGTGGCCGGAGTGAGGGCGCAGATCAACAGCCCTGCTACCAGTATGGCTAGCAGCCCACGGCCCACGCCACTTCTGCCACGGGTTGCTGGACTCGAGCGCTGCGCCATGTTCGGGTGCCTCCAAGGAAAGATCTCCCCCCTCGAGCTTGGGGTAGTCGGGTGCCGGTGGCAAGTGTCAGCTTGCTAACCGGCGGCCGCGCAACTTCGCCGGCGGGAGTATCCTGTCAGCCGGTCGGAGCAGTTGCGGCCGCCGTGCGCGGCAAATGCCGTGGCTCCGTTTCAAATTGTCGAGCAGGCCATGGCCTGTTAGCAGGCCGTGGTGGAAGTGTGGTGGGTCTGGCAAGTGGGAGTTACGGGTGAGGGCAAGGAGCGACGACGAGGCGATGCTGGCGACATCGCGGAGGAG
>JACZXM010000056.1 GCA_022571615.1 Acidobacteriota bacterium
AACTGCTGGAACCCGTTCCGAAGAGGGAGTCCAGGTCCAGCCGCAGATCGGCACCGGCGCCGTCGCGATCCTCCGAACGCCAGACGTCGGCGCGAGCGCTCAGCCGCAGCATCCGGTTCAGGCGCATCCAACTGCTTCCATCCAGTCGGCTGGTGCGGGCATTGATCAAGTCATCCGCAGTGAAGAAACCACCCTGGAAGCGGAGCAGCCGTGGGAACCGCCAGTGGCGGTGTTCCCATGAACACGACACGCAGGCGTCGCGCCGGGCTACCAGTCGTCGGCACGGATGCGCTTGTTGATCTTGCGACGGGCCAGATCGCGCTTCAGCGGGCTGACACGCTCCAGGAACAGGATCCCGTCCAGGTGGTCGATCTCGTGGTGTATACAGCGCGCCAACAGCTCGTCGGCCTTGACCCGGAAGGGCTTACCGTGCAGGTCCTGCGCCTCCACCACCACCCGCTCGGGGCGCGGCACGATCAGCATCAAATCGGGAAACGACAGGCAGCCTTCTTCCTCTCTCACCTCGCCGTGGGTCTCCAAGACCACCGGGTTGACCAGAACGAACAGCTCGTCCGGCTCGGCGCCACTGGACAGGTCGACCACGGTCAGGCGTTCGTGGCGGCCAACCTGCGGCGCCGCCAGCCCGATGCCAGGAGCGTGGTGCATGGTCTCGATCATGTCCCGGGCCAGTTTGCGCAGGCTATCGTCGAATTGCTCCTCCGTCGGACAGACTTGCTCCAGACGGGGATCGGGATACTTGAGTATTTCCAGAAGGGCCATGGGAGCACGGGCAGCAGAACGGATTCGCTTGGGAGCACTTAGGATAGCATCGCCCCATGCGACACAAGATCACACTCAGCTACGTAGGAACGGCCTACGCGGGCTGGCAACGCCAGCCGCACGATCCGACCGTGCAGGGTGTGCTGGAGGCGGCCCTTGCCGGGGTCGCGGGGCAGCGCGTGGCGGTCACCGGAGCCGGTCGCACCGACTCCGGAGTCCACGCCAGCGGCCAGGTGGCCCACTTTGACAGCGCCGCCGGGCTGCTGCCGGCACAGTGGCGGGCCGCCCTGAACGCCAACCTGCCGGCCGACGTCCGCGTTCTCGAGGTAACGCCCGTGAGCCACAAGTTCCACGCCCGCTACTCTGTCACCGGCAAGCTGTACCGGTACTGCATCGATAACCGACCACTGGCCTCGCCCTTCCTCGCCCCGTTTGCCTGGCACCTCGACCGCCGGCTCGATGTCGACGCCATGCAGGCTGCAGCGCGGTTGCTGGAAGGACCCGTCGACCAGCATGCCTTCGCCACTCGCCCGCAACCCGGTCGGAGCCAGCGGCCGCTCGAGCGGGTGCAGATCGATGCCGACCGGTTGCTCGCGATCACCTTCCAGGGCCGGAGCTTCCTGCGCTACGCCGTGCGGGGCATGGTCGGCACCCTGGTGCAGGTCGGAACCGGCCGGCGCGACCCTGAGTCGTTGGCTCAGCTTGCCGCCTCGGGCGATCGGGCCGCGGCCGGGCCGACCGCGCCGGCGCACGGCCTGTGTCTTGTACGGGTGGATTACGGCCCGGGTGAGCAGGCCGTGGTGGAAGTGTGATGGGTCTGGCAAGTGGGACTTATCGGCGAGGGCAAGGAGCGGCGACGAGGGGATGTCTGTGCGCATTTTTGAGGAGTCGCGTCGCCTTGCATCTGGGCCCTTGGCGCCGCAACGCGGCCCACGCCACTTCTGCCACGGGCTGCTAGGATTCGAGGATGCACGTACTGGTCACCGGCGGAGCCGGCTATGTCGGCAGCAACGTTGTGCGGGCGCTGCTCGATAGCGGCCATCAAGTGAGCGTCATCGACGATCTGTCCTCGGGCCACCGCGCAGCGCTGCCCCCCGAGGTGCCGTTGATCGTCGGTCGCTGCGGGGATATGCGGGCGCTCGATGAGACGCTGCGCGACGCGCCTCCCGATGGCGTCATGCACTTGGCGGCCAAATGCTCGGTGGGCGAGTCGATGGCCGATCCCCGCATCTACTACCAGGCCAACCTGCGCGACAGCCTCGATCTGCTGGATTGGATCGTCGCCCGCGGCGTCGGCTGGATCATTCATTCCTCCACCTGCGCCGCGTACGGCATCCCCGAGCACCAGCCCATGGACGAGTCGGTTTGCCCGCGGCCGATCAACGCCTACGGTGCCACCAAGCTGGCAGTCGACCAGGCGATCGAGTTCTACCGCCAGGCCTACTCGATCGGCGGCACCTCGCTGCGCTACTTCAACGCCGCCGGGGCGCAGCCCGACGGCACCCTCGGAGAGGACAAGACCCCGGCCAGTAACCTGATCCCCCGGGTACTGGCCGTGGCGCTCGGTCAGGCTGAGCTGCTCGAGGTCTACGGCAACGATTACGACTCGATCGATGGCACCGGTGTGCGCGACTACATTCATGTCGCCGATCTGGCGGCAGCGCACCTGGCGGCGATGGAGTCGCTCGCCGCCGGTGCCGCCGGCGCCGTCTACAATCTTGGCACCGAGACCGGAAGCAGTGTGCTGCAGGTAGCGGAGACGGCGCGCGCCGTCACCGGCCACCCGATACCGCTTCGGTTCGGCTCCCGACGTGCCGGTGACCCTGCAGTTCTGGTGGCCTCTAGCCAACGGGCCCGCCGCCAGCTCGGCTGGTCTGCCACGCGGTCCGACCTGGAAACGATCCTCGCCGATGCCTGGCGCTGGCATACCGCACGCCCGGAGGGATACGGGTAATGACCCGGCTGCTTACGGCTGCGATTCTGATCGCCGTCTTGGTAGGGGCGCTGCTAGCCCGCCCGGCGGTGTTCATCGTACTGGTGGTTCTCGTCGTGGTCCTCGCCTGGCACGAGTACGCTCGCCTGGCACAGGCGGTGGGGGCGTTGCCGGTGTCGGCGCCGGGCGCACTGATGAGCGCGGCCGTCGCCGCCTCCTTTGCAGCTCCGCGGCCGAGCACAATGGTGGCTGTGCTGGTGGCAGCCATTCTGGCGTCGGCGCTGGCTTGTCTTCGCGACCATTACCGCGACCCGTCAGGCCTGGTTCGCGCGCTTGCCGCGACGATCAGCGGCATGATCTGGATCGGCATGCTGCTGGGCTGCCAGATCGGCATCCGTACCCTGCCCGCCGGGGTCGCCTGGCTACTGCTGTTGTACGGCAGCGTCGCGGTCGGTGACTCTGCCGCCTACTACGGCGGAACCGCCTTCGGGCGCCACAAGCTGGCTCCCCATCTCTCGCCCAACAAGACGATCGAGGGCTCGGCGTTCGGTCTCGCCGGCAGTGCGCTGGCGGCCGTGGCCGCCGCTTACCTGCTGCTGCCCGGACTGATGCCGGCGACGGCCGCCCTGCTCGGTGTCGTGCTCGGCCTCTGCGGCCAGGTTGGCGACCTGCTGGAGTCGGCGTTGAAGCGGGCAGCCGGGAAGAAGGACTCCTCGGGCCTGCTTCCCGGGCACGGCGGGGTGCTCGATCGCATCGACGCGCACCTGCTCGCCGGCGGCGCCCTGTGGGCCATCCTCACACTCGGCTGGCTGACCTGAGCGGCGCGCAAGCCGTGGTGGAAATGTGATCGCTCAAAAGGGCTGCAGCTCACTCCAACCTCCTGCTACAGTAATTGGGTCTGCTCTCCTCCCTCCCACGCTCGGATCCCGCCATCGATATGTTCGACATAGCCACCAATATCCTCGCCCTCTTGTTCGTGCTTGGGGTGCTGATCTTCGTCCACGAGTTCGGGCACTTCTTCGTGGCCAAGGCCTTCGGCGTCGGAATCGAGGTGTTCTCTCTCGGGTTCGGCAAGCGGCTGCTGGGCTTCCGCAAGGGCGATACCGACTACCGCATCAGCGCGCTGCCGCTGGGCGGATACGTGAAGATGGTCGGCGAGAATCCGGAAGAGGAGGTCACGGGCGCCGATAACGAGTTTCTGAGCAAGCCGAAATGGCAGCGCTTCCTGGTGCTGGTCGCGGGGCCGGTCATGAACGTGGCGCTGGCCTTCGTGTTCACCGTGGCCGTGTACCAGCTCGGCATCCGGGTGCTTGCCGACGCCGATGATCCGGTCGTCTTGGGCCTGATCGAGCCCGGCACGGTGGCGGCGGCCTCGGACCTGCAGGTCGGCGACCGGATCGTTTCGGTCGACGGCGACCCGATGCCCAACTGGGAGCAATTTCGGCTCCTGATTCTGATCTCGGCCAACCAGCCGCTGACGCTCGGCGTCGTGCGCAACGGATACGAGCTCGAGATTCCGGTTACGCCGGCCGCTACGGGCGAACAGGCCGTCGGGCGCCTCGGCGTGTATTCGGTGCTGCCCCCGGAGGTGGGGCCGGTACGGGAAGGCGGCGTCGCCGAGGCCGCCGGCTTGCGCCGTGGCGACCTGATCGTGGCAGTCGACGGCGAGTCGATTGGCCACTACAACCCGCTGTTCGGGAAACTATCGGATCGCGTCGGGCAGGGTGTAACGCTGACCGTGGAGCGCGGTTCCGAACGGTTCGAGGTGGTGCTCACACCGCAGCTCGACGAGCAGGGCGCGGTGGTGGTCGGTTTCACCCCCGAGCCGGATCGGATCTTGAAGATCCGCAGCTATCCGCTCGGCGAAGCGATTGTACGCGCCGGAAGTGAGATCAAGAGCCAGTCGATGATGCTGGGAGAGATCCTCAAGCGCCTGTTCACCGGTAGGATGTCGATCAAGACGCTCTCGGGTCCGATCGAGATCGCGCGCTTCTCGGGCGGGGCGGCCCGCACCGGCGACCCATCGGTGTTGCTGCAGTTCATGGCCTTCATCAGCTTGCAACTTGGGATTCTCAACCTGCTGCCGATTCCGGTCCTGGACGGCGGCCAGATCGCCCTGATCCTGTTCGAGGGCGCCATCCGGCGGGATCTGAGCCTTAAGGTCAAGGAACGGATCATGCAGGTCGGCTTGATCCTCATCGTTTCCCTGATGGCGCTGGTAATCACGTTGGACGTCTCCAAGCTCATCCCCGATTCGTGGTGGGACTTGCTGCCGTTCTGAGGTTCGCGGCTTGCAGCCCGTGGCACAAGTGGCGTGGGTCGCGATGGAACCCCGAGCGGTCGTTTGACGTATTGTCCGGGTGGGTAGCAACATCGCCTCACCGGCGGCTTCTATGGCCCGCGGCACCAAACACAGGAGACCCCCGCTATGGAGATCACTGTCGAGCACCGCCCTTCCTACGCCCTCGGAATCGTGCAGCTGCAAGGCGGAGAGTCGGTCAAGGCCGAGACCGGAGCCATGGTCTCGATGAGCGGCAACGTGCAGGTGGCCAGCAGCATGCAGGGCGGGTTTCTCAAGTCGGCGATGCGCAAGGTGCTCGGAGGCGAGTCGTTCTTCGTCAACACTTTCACCGCCTCGGGTGGGCCCGGGCACGTGAGCTTCGCGCCGAGCCTGCCCGGTGACATCGTCGACCACACTGTGAGCGGTGACCTGTACGTTCAGTCGGGCTCCTACCTCGCTGGCGACCCCGGGGTGGAGATCGATATCAAGTGGGGTGGCGCGCGCTCGTTCTTTGCCTCCGAGGGCCTGTTCCTGTTGCACCTGCGCGGTACCGGTTGCGTGCTGCTTTCCTCTTTCGGCGCCATCCGCAAGATTTCCCTCGACGGCTCCGAGAACCTGATCATCGACACCGGTCACATCGTCGCCTTCGACACCGGACTGGAGTGGAAGGTCAAGAAGGTCTCCGGCATGCTCACCTCGCTGATCTCCGGCGAGGGCCTGGTGGCGGAGTTTCGCGGCAACGGCGACGTCTGGCTGCAGACGCGATCCAGCCAGGCGTTCCTGGACTGGATGATCCCGCGCCTGCCCACCGCCCACACCTCCAGCGGCGGCCGCGGCGGCCTGCCGGGCATCATCGGCAACGTATTGCGCGGATCGTAGGTCGTAGCCGGCGCGGGCAGGTAGCGCTAGCAGCCCGTGGCAGAAACGGCCTGAGCTGCTACAGCAGCTCCCGCCCGGCGAAATGAAACGCCAGCTCCTGGGTGGCGGTCTCGGGAACATCGGATCCGTGTACGCTGTTGCGCTCGATGTTCTCCGCATACAGCGCCCGGATCGTTCCCGCCTCGGCATCCGCCGGATTGGTCGCGCCCATGACCTTGCGCAGAAGCGTGATCGCGTCCTCGCGCTCGAGCGCCACGGCGAAGATCGGCCCGGATGTCATGAACTCGCACAGGCTGTCAAAGAACGGGCGCTCGCGGTGGACGGCGTAGAAAGCCTCGGCCTCGGCGCGCGAGAGGCGCGTTCGCTTGCAGGCGAGGATCTTGAAACCCTCCTGCTCATAGTGCGCCAGGATGCGACCGCCCAGATCACGGGCCACAGCATCCGGCTTGATCATCGCCAGGGTTCGCTCGACTGCCATCTCAGCTCTCCAGCTCGTTCACCAGCTTACGTACGTGGGCCACCGAGCGCTCGAACTGCTCTTGCTCTTGCTCGGTCAGCTCGATCTCGAACACCCTCTCCATGCCTCGGATGCCAAGCACCGCCGGCACCCCGACGAAGAGTCCGTCGACGCCGTACTCGCCCTCCAGACGGGCAGCCACCGGCAGCACCTTCTTCTTGTCCAGTAGGATGGCCTCGATCATCTCGGCCACCGACTCGCCGGGCGCGTAGTAGGCGCTACCAGTACCCAGCAGGTTGACGATCTCGGCGCCACCGTTGCGGGTGCGATCGACGATGCGGTTGATCTGCTCCTGGCTCATGAGCTCGGTGATCGGCACCCCGGCGACGGTTGAGTAGCGCGGCAAGGGCACCATGGTGTCGCCGTGGCCGCCGAGCACGAAGGCGTGGGTGTTTTCCACCGACAGCCCGAGCTCCATGGCGATGAAGGCACGGAAGCGGGACGAATCCAACACCCCGGCCATGCCCAGCACGCGCTCGCGCGGGAACCCGGACTTGTTCTGCGCCACCCACACCATCGCATCGAGCGGATTGGTGACCACGATCAGAATGGCCTGAGGCGAGTACTTGACGATTTCCTCGACCACACCGCCGACAATCTGCACGTTCTTGTAGAGCAAATCGTCGCGGCTCATACCGGGCTTGCGAGCCAACCCGGCGGCGATTACGACGATGTCCGAATCCTGGGTGTCGACGTAGTTGTTGGTGCCGGTGATCTTGCAATCGCCGCCGACGATCGTCGCCGCCTCCATCATGTCGAGCGACTTGCCCTGAGGCATTCCCTCGACGATGTCGATGAGCACCACGTCGGCAAGGCGCCGGTTGATGATGCTGTAGGCACAGGTCGCGCCGACGTTGCCTGCGCCGACGATGGTGACCTTCTTGAGAGCCATCGGTCAGTCCTCCATGTTGTCCATCAGCGCCCGGCCGAACTCCGAGCAGCTCAGCAGCGTTGCGCCCTGCATCTGGCGTTCGAGGTCGTAGGTGACCGTCTTGGCCAGCAAGGTCCTCTCCAGCGCGGTCTCGATCATCCGCGCGGCCTCACTCCAGCCGAGGTGAACGAGCATCATCACGCCCGACAGGATCAGCGACGAGGGGTTTACCTTGTCCTGGCCGGCGTACTTGGGAGCGGTGCCATGGGTAGGCTCGAACAGCGCCAAGTCGTTGCTCATGTTGGCCCCCGGCGCCATGCCGAGGCCGCCGACCTGTGCCGCACAGGCATCGGAGATATAGTCGCCGTTGAGGTTCGGCGTGGCGATCACGTCGTACTCATCGGGCCGTAGCAGCACCTGCTGGAACATCGCATCGGCGATGCGGTCCTTGATCAGGACCCTATCCTCGGGCAAGACGCCTTCGTGCTGCGACCACAGGGCGTCCTCGGTGACCGTCGCCTCGGGAAACTCGTCGCGCGCGATCTCGTATCCCCAGGTGCGAAACGCCCCCTCGGTGAACTTCATGATGTTGCCCTTGTGCATCAAGGTGACGCTCCGGCGCCCGGAGTCGATGGCGAACTGGATCGCTTTGCGCACCAGGTTCTTGGCCCCGGTCTCGGACATCGGCTTGATCCCGACGCCGCTATCGGAGCGAATGCTCGCACCCATCTCGCGGGTCAGGAACTCGATGACCTTGGCCGCCTCCGGCGTGCCCGCCTCCCACTCGATTCCGGCGTACACGTCCTCGGTATTCTCGCGGTAGATCACCACATCGAGCTTGTGGGGCTCGCGCACCGGCGAGGGCGTGCCGCGGTAGTACTTGACCGGACGCACACAGGCGAATAGATCGAGCTTCTGGCGCAACGCCACGTTGAGGCTGCGGATACCTCCGCCGACCTGGGTCGTCATCGGCCCCTTGATGGCGACGCGATAGCGCCGAATGGCCTCGAGCGTTTGCTCGGGCAGCCATTCGTCCATCTCCTGGTGCGCCTTGCCTCCAGCGAGGATCTCCATCCAGGCGATACCCCGCTCGCCGCCATAGGCTCGCTCCACCGCGCCATCGAGCACGTGACGAGCCGCGACCCAGATGTCGGGGCCGATGCCGTCTCCCTCGAGCCAGCAGATGATCGGATGCCCCGGTACCTGTAGGTTGCCGGCATCATCGATACTGACGCGCTCTCCCTCGGCCGGCGGCCGGTAGAAATCGGACGACATGGACGCCCCTCGCGTACGGTTCAGGCGCCTGCCTCGGAGCTTTCGATTGCGCCCCGGCTGCCGGGGGGCCAAGACACAGAACAGGCGGTGGGTAAAAACTGATACGGCGCGGTTCCCCGGATTTCGGGCCCGCCGACAAGGGTCACGCTACCATGGCCCCGTGGGGCGTTCAAACGAGATCTTAGCGTCCGGATTCGGGTTGTTCGAGCCACCCGGCAGCGGTCGCGGGCAACGCCGGCAACAGAGAAATGCAGGCTAGAAGACCACGGTCCGAGCCCAGCGGAGCTCCGAGATCGCCACCAACTCTTCGAGTCCGGCAGCGTCGAGCGGCTCGTCGATGGTCATCGCGGCGATCGCCTCACCGCCGGGCGATGATCTGCCCAAACGCATGTCGGCGATGTTGATCCCGCGATCGGCGAGGAAGGTGCCCACCTTGCCGATCACGCCCGGTGTGTCCTTGTTCACGAACACCAGCAGGTGGCCCACCGGAGCGATCTCGATCGGCAACCCGCCGAGCTCGACCAGGCGCCCTTGCAGACCATCGATGACGGTCCCGGCAACGCTATGGGTCTTGCGGTCGGCGTTCGCCTCGACCCGGATCAGGCTCGAGTAGCCACGTTGGTCCGTGCTGCGCGACTCGGCCACACGGAGCCCCCGCTCCCGCGCCACCGCGTGGGCGTTCACCACGTTGACCTCATCGCCGAGAAACGGGCGGAAGAATCCGACCAGGATTCGCGCCGTCAGCGGCCGCAGCGTCATCGCGGTGATCTCGCCGAAGTACTGCACATTGAGCGCTTCGATGCCCTCGTAGCACTGCGACAGCAAGGTGCCCATGGCGCGGCCGAGCTCGAGATACGGAGCCATTGCGCGCTGCTCCTCGGGTGGCAACGATTGCACGTTGACCGCGTGCCGGATGATCCCCTGCGAGAGGTACTCGGCCACCTGGCGCGCAATTCCCTCCCCGACTCGCTCCCGCGCCTCGTGTGTGGCGCCGCCGATATGCGGCGTGCCGATAAATCTCGGATGCGCCAGCAGGGCATGGTTGTCTGTCGGCTCGGCCTCGAACACGTCGCACGCCGCACCCGCCACCTTCCCCGACTCGAGGCCCTGCAGTAACGCTGCCTCATCGACCAGCCCGCCGCGCGCGCAGTTGATAATGCGCACGCCGTCCTTCATCGTCGCCAGCGCTTCGGCGTCGATCAGATGGTGCGTGTCCGGGGTACGGGGGACGTGGATGGTGAGAAAATCCGCCCCCGGTAGCAGATCCGCCATCGACATCAGCTCGATGCCCAGATCCTCGGCCACGGTAGGCGCCAGGAAGGGGTCGGCGCCGATCACTCTCATGTCGAAACCCTGTGCCCGGCGCGCCACTTCGCGACCGATGCGGCCGAGACCGATGATGCCCAGCGCCTTGTCCTTGAGCTCGACGCCGAGGTACTTCTTGCGGTCCCACTCGCCAGCCCTCAAGGCAGCCGACGCCTGAGGGACGTTGCGCGCCAGCGCCAGCAGCAGGGCTATGGTGTGCTCGGCCGCCGTGACCGTATTGCCCCAGGGCAGATTCATGACCAGAATGCCGCGCTCGGTAGCGGCCTGCACGTCGATGTTGTCGACCCCGACACCGGCGCGACCGATGACCTGCAGGTTGGTCGCCGCCGCGATCGCCGCGCTGTCGAGCTGGTGGCCGGAGTGCACGATCACGCCCGCATAGGGCTCGATGACGTCCACCAAACTGCCAGCAGCACGCTCCGGCTGATGCTCGACCTCGATCCCGGCATCCTGCAGCGCGGCCCGGCCGCTACCCGGCAGTCGACCACACACGAGCACGCGCGGCTGGCTCATCCACCGGCCGCCGCGTCCAGAACCGTTGCCGCAGCGCCGACCGCGGTGCCGGGCACCACCTGGTGGCCCCGCGCCCGCA